>DASZVK010000139.1:0-4050 GCA_035547175.1 Solirubrobacteraceae bacterium | reverse complement strand
AGCTGCGCCTCCGCCGGCCCGGCGAGCCCGGCGATCAGCGCGGTCCGCGCCTCACGACGCGCGCCGGCGATCGCCCGGGCGGCCCGGTCGCCGTCCCCCGGCAGCGTCGCGACCATGCGCTCGAGCGCATCGAGCCTGTCGGTCGTCTCGGTCACGCCGCGCCAACCCTACGTCCGGCACCCGCCGGAAGCGCGGCGACCGGCGTCAGCCGTGCAGGCCCTGCAGGATGCGCATGACCGCGGGCACGAGCAGCACCACGAACAGCGCGGGGAAGATGCAGAAGACGAGCGGGAAGAGGACCTTGATCGGCATCTTCTGCGCGCGCTCCTCGGCCCACGCCTGGCGGCGCTTGCGCATGTCCACGGCCAGCGCCCGCAGCGACTGGCCCACCGAGATGCCGAGGTGCTCGCCGTAGACCAGGGCGCGCACGAAGGCCTGGACGCCCGGCGTGTCGCAGCGCTCGGCGAACCGGGTGAGCGCCTCGGCGGCGCCGACCCCCAGCCGCTGCTCGCGCAGCACGAGCCGGATCTCGTCGTGCAGCGGGCCCGACATGCGGGCGCTCGCTTGGCCCAGGGCGGCGAACAGCCCGAGGCCCGCCTCCACCGCGACGACGAGCAGGTCGACCAGCTCGGGCATCTCGCGGTCGACGACGGCGAGCCGCATCCGGGCCCGCCGCGAGAGGATCGCCGAAGGCAGCACGAGCGCGGCGCCCGTCGCCACCGCCACCAGCGCCAGGCCGAGGCCGAGGCCGGCATGGGCGCTCGCCACCAGCACGATCGCGATCAGGGCCGCGCCCGACCCCAGCAGCGCCTGCGCGCCGAGCACGGTCTCGGGCGGCGTGTCGTAGTGCCCGGCGGCGACGAGGTCGTGGCGCAGGCGCTCGACGTAGGACGAGGAGACGCGCGCCGCCAGGCTGCGGCCGAGGGCGGCGGCGACGGCCGAGGGCGAGCGGTCGACCGCCTCGCCGGAGCCGTCGGCGGCCGCCGGCGCGGGGCGCGACGCGAGCCCGTAGCGCTCGACGTGGGCGAGCGCCGCGCGCACGCGGCGCGGGGCGGTGACCGAGCGAACGGCGAGCACGACGGCGAGCACGGCGACCCACAGGCCGGCGGCGAGCGTTGCGGACATGTCAGACCTCGATCTCCACGATGCGCTTGATCCAGTACGAGCCGGCGACGACGAGGCCGATCGCGGCGATGCCCAGGACGCGACCCGCGCCGTCGTGCCACAGCGGCGAGAGGAAGCTGCTGTCGATGGCGAACAGGACCAGGCCCAAGGCGACGGGCAGGGCGGTGAGCACCCAGCGGCTCATCCGCCCCTGCGCGGTCAGCGTGGCGACGAGCCGGCGCAGGTCGTCCCGGCGGCGGATCGTCTCGACGACCTGGTCCAGGGCCTCGGCGCCGTTGCCGCCGACGTCGCGCTGCAGCGCGGCCACGAGCCCGAGGTTCTCCAGGTCGCGGCTGCCGGTGCGCCGGACGGCGTCGGCCAAAGCCTCGTCGAGCGGGACGCCCAGGCGCTCGGCGGCGACCACGCGGCCGAGCTCGGTCGCGGCCGGCTCGGGGACGTCGTGGGCGACCATCGCCATGCTGGACGACAGGCCGTGGCCGGCCCGCATCGCGCCGGCGATCGCCTGGACGGCGTCGGCGAGCTGGTCGGCGAAGCGGGTGCGGCGGCGGCGGGACCGCCGGGCGAGCTCCACGCGCGCGAGCGCGGGCACGGCGAGCGCGGCGACGACGCCGGCCAGGGGATGGACGGCCGCGCCGGCGAGCACGCCGGCCAGGACGGCGACCGCCGCCACGACGAGGGCCAGGCGCTCGGGCGCCATGCCCACGTCGGCCAGCGCGAGCGTCTCGGCCAGGGCGGCGCGCAGGCGCCCGCTCGCTCGACGGTCGGCGCCGTCCGCGTCGCCCTCTGCGGCGACCGCGGACGACGCCGGGCCGTCGGACCCCTGCACCCACGACGCGATCCGCCGGGCGTTCGCCGAGCCGCGGGGCCGCGCGCGCAGCGCCAGCGTCGCGCTCAGGCCGGCGAACAGCCCGGCGAGCGCCAGCAGGACCCAGGACATCAGCGGCGCCCCGCGATCGTCGCGGCCAGCGGCAGGACGTCGCCCTCGCCGAACGTGGAGGCGGGCAGGTCGATGCCGCGGCGGCGGAACTTGTCGTCCAGCGAGGGGCGCACGCCGGTGGGCTCCAGGCGCGCGGCGCCGTCGCCGCGCAGCGCGAACAGCTCCTGGAGGGTGATCACGTCGCCCTCCATCCCCTGCACCTCGGCGATCGAGACCACGCGCCGGGCGCCGTCGTGGGCGCGCTCGAGGTGGACGATCAGGTCCAGCGCGCTGGAGACCTGCTGGCGGATGGCGCGCACGGGCAGGTCGAAGCCGGCCATCAGGACCATCGTCTCCACCCGCGAGAGCGCGTCGCGCGCCGAGTTGGCGTGCAGCGTGGTCAGCGAGCCCTCGTGGCCCGTGTTCATCGCCTGGAGCATGTCGAGCGCCTCGGCGCCGCGGACCTCGCCGACGATGATGCGGTCGGGGCGCATGCGCAGCGCGTTGCGGACCAGGTCGCGGATCGTGACCTCGCCCTCGCCCTCGGTGTTGGCGGGGCGGGACTCCAGGCGCAGCACATGACGCTGGCGCAGGCGCAGCTCGGCCGCGTCCTCGATCGTGACGATCCGCTCGTCGGGGCCGATCTCGCTCGACAGCGCGTTGAGCAGGGTGGTCTTCCCCGCGCCGGTGCCGCCCGAGACGAGGATGCTCAGCTCCGCCTGGACGGCGCGGCGCAGGAGCTCCGCGCTCTCCGGCGTCAGCGTGCCCAGGCGCGTGAAGTCCTCGAGGCCGAGGTCGTTGCGCGTGAACTTGCGGATCGTGACCAGCGGCCCCGAGAGCGACAGCGGCGGCAGGATCGCGTTGACGCGGGACCCGTCGGGCAGCCGCGCGTCGACCATCGGCGAGGCCTCGTCGACGCGCCGGCCGACGGCGGCGACCATCTTGCCGACGATCCGCCGCAGGTGGGCCTCGTCGACGAAGCGCACCGGCGAGGGCTCGAGACGCCCGTCGCGCTCGATCCACACGTCCGCGTGGCCGTTGACCATGATCTCGCTGATCGACGCGTCGGCCAGCAGGCGCTCGAGCGGGCCGTGGCCGAGGACCTCGTCGGCGATCTCGCCGACGAGGCGGTCGCGGTCGCTGCGGACCAGGCCGGCCTCGGTCTCCAGCTCGGCGCGGATCGTCGCCGCCACGCGGGTGCGCAGGGCCTCGGGGTCGATGTCGGCCTGCGACAGGCGCGGGCCGAGCGCCGCGATCACCGCGCCGTGGACGCGGTTGCGGACCTCGGCGAACGGGTCGCCCGAGCCGGCCAGGTCGTGGCCGAGCCGCTCGTGGAGATGCATGTCAGGCCGCCGCCTTTCGGATCGTCCAGCGGACCGGCGCGAGCGGGCGTCGCCAGCGGACCGCGGTGGTGGAGGGGACAGGGCTCTCGGGCGCCGCCGCCGCGGGCCAGTAGGCCCGCGCGAGCGCGCCGAACGCGCGCGCCGCCGCGGAGTCGGGATCGGAGGCGACGATCGGCCGGCCCTCGTTGACCGCACGCGTGATGCCGGCGCTGCTGGGGATCAGCACGTCCGGGCGGCGGTGGAGCAGCGCCTCCACGTCGGCCGCGGTGACGCCGACGTCGCTGTCGGCGCGGTTGAGCACGAGCTGCACCGACTCGTCGGGGTAGCCCATCAGCTCCAGCGTGTCGAGCGCGACCCGCGTGTTCTTCAGCGACAGCGAGTCGAGCGTCGAGACGACGCACAGCGACGTCGAGGAGTCGATCGCCGCGATCACCGCGGGCGTGAAGCCGGGCGGCGTGTCGACGATCACCGCGTCGTTGGTCAGGCGCAGCTCGCCGATCACCGCGCGCACGAAGTCGGCGCCGACGGCCTCGCCCTGGTCGGGCCGGACGGGCGCCAGCAGCGCCCGCACGCCCGAGGGGTGCGGCGTCAGGTAGCCCTCGATCTTGTCGGCGTCGACGGTCCCGCCGGCGGCGATCAGGTCGTGCATCGTCCGCGCCGGGTCGA
>DASZVK010000138.1:0-14798 GCA_035547175.1 Solirubrobacteraceae bacterium | reverse complement strand
CGGCCGCCGCTGGGCGCTGGCGCTGCTCGCCGTCGCCGTGATCGCCGCCGCGGTGGCGATCGCCGTCGCCCAGGCGGGCGGTGGCACGCGCGGCGTCAAGCTCGGCGAGTCGGTCGGCAGCGGCGTCAACGACACCGTCGCCAAGCTCGAGCGGCTGATCTCCGACAACACGCAGTAGCGCCGGACGGACTCCCGGCTGGCGGGCTAGGGCGCGGCGCCGGCCCGCAGCGCCGCCGCGGTCGCGGCGAGCTCGCCCGCCAGCACCGCTTCGCGCAGGCGCGCCATCACGCGCGAGACGAACGCGAGGTTGTGGATCGTCAGCACGCGCATCGCGGTCAGCTCGCGGGCCTTGAGCAGGTAGCGCAGGTAGCCGCGCGTGTGGCCGGCCTCGCACGCCGGGCACGGGCAGCCGTCCATGATCGGCTCCTCGCTGCGCGCCCAGCGCGCGCCGGTGAGGTCGACGCGCCAGCGTGCCTCGGGCTCGGGCACGAGCGCGATCCCGTGGCGCCCGAGCCGCGTCGGCATCGCGCAGTCGAAGCTGTCGACGCCCAGCTCGACGCCGCGGATCAGGTCGTCGACGTCGCCGATCCCGAGCAGGTGGCGCGGGCGCGGGTCGTCGCCCAGCGCGGCCGTCGCCCACCCGACTACCTCGTACATCTGCTGCTTGTGCTCGCCCAGCGAGCCGCCGATCGCGATCCCCGGCACCGGCCGCGACGCGACCGCCTGCGTCGACTCGACGCGCAGGTCCTCGTGGACGCCGCCCTGCACGATCCCGTAGACGAGCTGGTCCGGCGGCCCGTGCTCGGCATGCCAGCGCAGGCAGCGGTCGAGCCAGCGGTGCGTGCGCTCGGTCGAGCGCGCCGTGTAGTCGCGGTCGACGTTGAACGGCGTGCACTCGTCGAACACGAGCGCCAGGTCGCTGCGCAGCGCAGCCTGCACCTCCATGCTCGTCTCGGGCGCCATGAACCACTCGGCGCCGTCGATGTGCGAGCGGAAGCGCACGCCGTCCTCGTCGATCGACAGCACCTTGCCCGAGCGCGCGCCGCCGAACGGCGCGCGGCCCTTGATCTCGTCGGCGACCGTGCCGTGGCCCATCGAGAAGACCTGGAAGCCGCCCGAGTCGGTGACGATCGGGCCGTCCCAGCCCATGAAGCGGTGCAGCCCGCCGAAGTGCGCGATCAGCTCTTGCCCCGGGTCGAGCATCAGGTGGAACGTGTTGCCGAGCACGATGTCGAAGCCCAGCGCCGAGACCTCCGCCGGCTGCAGCCCCTTGACGGTCGCCTTCGTCGCCAGCGGCACGAAGGCCGGCGTGCGGACCTCGCCGTGCGCCGTGCTCAGCACCCCCGTGCGGGCGCGCGAGCCGGGGTCGCGAGCGATGACGCGCAGCGCGCTCATGGCGGGCCATACGCTAGGCCACGTGCTGGCCGCCCTGATCGACGTCGCCCAGAACGTCGGCTACTTCGCGATCTTCGGCCTGATCGCGATCGAGACGCTGGGCGTCCCCGTCCCGGGCGAGACGGCGCTGATCACCGGGGCGCTGCTGGCCGGGCGCGGCAAGCTCCACGTCGAGCTGGTGATCGCGCTCGCCGCGGCCGGTGCGATCCTCGGCGACAACGTCGGCTTCACGATCGGCCGCCACTACGGCCGCCGGCTGCTGACGACCGACTTCGGCCCCTTCCCCAGGCAGCGCAAGCGGCTGATCGAGGTCGCCGAGCCGTTCTTCGAGCGTCACGGGCCGAAGGCGGTCTTCCTCGGCCGCTGGTTCGCCGGGCTGCGGATCACCTCGGCGTGGATGGCCGGCGCCAGCCGCATGGGCTGGCTCGTGTTCCTGTTCTGGAACGCGCTCGGCGGCGTCGCCTGGGCGGCGAGCGTCGGGCTGGCCGTCTACTTCGCCGGCCACTCGGCCGAGACGGTCGCCGACACCGTCGGCGTGATCGGCGCCATCGGCGTCGTCGTCACGCTGGCCGGCGTGATCGGCGCGACGCGGATGCGACGGCGGCGGCCGACGGGCGACGCGACGGCCGCCGAGGCCGACCGGGTCTAGGCGGCGGGCCGGGCCTCGGCCGACGGCGCGCACGACGCGCACACGCCCGGGAGCACGCGCTCCCAGTAGCCGGCCAGCGCCTCGAGGTCGGCCTCGGAGAAGCGCGACAGGAAGACGCGGCGGATGCCGTCGAAGTGCGTCGCGCGGGCGGCCGCGAGCTTCTCGCGCCCGGCGGGCGTGATGCACGCGAACGCGCCGCGCGCGTCGTCCTCGCAGGACACGCGCTCGACGTAGCCGTCGCGCTCGAGCCGGTCGACCAGCCGCGTCAGGCCGCTGCGGCTGAGCAGCACCGACGACGCGATGTCGTGCATCCGCATCTTGCCGTGCTCGGAGTCGGCGAGGTACATCAGGACCTCGTAGGAGGTCAGCGGCAGGCCGTGCTCCTCCTCGAGCTGCGCGTCGAGCGCCTTGACGAGCGAGGCATGGACCCGCAGGAGGCCCCTCCAAGCCCCGAGCTCGGTGGCCGAGAGCGCCTCGGCCGGGCTGGTGATCGCCGACGTTTCCATTGCGCGCGCAACGACGGTAGCACCTCGCGTCGCCCGGTCCGACGGGCTGCAGTGGCCCGTGCGGACGGCCCCTACATGTAGTTGTGCATGCAACTACTTTCTGCTACGCTCCGCCCATGGCTCTCGAAGGCGTGCACCACATCACCGCGATCACCGCCGACGCTCCCCGCAACGTCGACTTCTACCGGCGCGTCCTCGGGCTGCGCCTCGTCAAGAAGACCGTCAACTTCGACGCCCCCGACGTCTACCACCTCTACTACGGCGACGAGGCCGGCCGTCCGGGCTCGATCATGACCTTCTTCGAGTTCCCCGACGCCGCGCCCGGCAAGGCCGGCGACGGGATGGTCCACCGCATCCTCTGGCGGGTCGGGTCGCCCGACGCGCTCGAGCTCTGGGCCCGGCGCCTGGCGGACGAGGGCGTCGCCGTCGCCCGCGGCGAGGGCGGCTCGGTGGTCTTCGCCGACCCCGAGGGGCTGGAGAGCGAGCTGCTCGTCGCCGGCGTCGGCGACGCGCCGCTGACCGCGACGGCCGCCGACGTGCCCGCCGAGCATGCGATCCAGGGCTTCCACGGCGCCCGCGCCTACGCGAGCGATCCGGCCGGCAGCGCCGGGCTGCTCTCGGCGCTGGGCTTCGAGGACCGCGGCGAGGGCGTCCACGTGCTGCGCGGCGCCGAGCGCCAGGGCGTCTGGGCCTACGACGCGCCGGCCGGCCATGGCTTCCAGGGCGCGGGCACCGTGCACCACATCGCCTGGAGCGCGGCCGACGACGCCGAGCTCGCGCTGCTGCGCGACGTCGCCCGCGGGCAGGGCGCGCAGGCGACGCCGCTGATCGACCGCCAGTACTTCCACTCGGTCTACTTCCGCGAGCCGAGCGGCGTGCTGTTCGAGCTGGCCAGCCGCGACATCGGCTTCGACGTCGACGAGCCGCTGCAGGCGCTCGGCCGGGCGCTCAAGCTCCCGCCCCAGCACGAGCACCTGCGCGAGACGCTCGAGCGGACCCTGACGCCGATCCCGGCATGAACCACGTCATCCGCGAGGCCGACCCCGCCCATCCGCCCGCCGGCACGCTGCTGCTGCTGCACGGCCGCGGCGCCGACGAGCACGACCTGCTGGGGCTGCTCGACGTGCTCGACCCCGAGCGGCGCTGCCGCGGCATCACGCTCGGGGCGCCGATCGTGTCCGGGGATCCCGCCCACCCCGGCCGGCACTGGTACGTCGTGTCGCGCGTCGGCTTCCCCGACCCCGACACGTTCCGGCGCACCTACGACGAGCTGACGAGCTTCGTCGACGACGAGCTCGGGCTGGACTGGCCGACGACGGTCGTCGGCGGCTTCTCGCAGGGCGGCGTGATGGCCTACGCGCTCGGCCTCGGCGCGGGTCGGCCGGTGCCCGCCGGGATCATGGCGCTGAGCTCGTTCGTCCCCGTGGTCGACGGCTGGGCGCCCGACCTCGGCTCGCGCCCCGGCGTCGAGGTCGCGCACGTCCACGGCACGGCCGATCCCGTCATCGGCGTCGACTTCGGCCGCCGCGCCCGGGCGCTGCTCGAGGCCGGCGGCGCGCACCTGCTCTACCGCGAGTTCCCCGGCGGCCACCACGTCGACCCGCGCCTGCTGGGCGAGCTGGCGGCCTGGCTGCGCGAGCGCCTGCCGGCGCCGGCGGGCGGCTAGTCGATCAGCGAGCGGCCGGTCATCGCCGCCGGCCGCTCGACGCGCAGCAGCGCCAGCACCGTCGGCGCAACGTCGGCGAGCACGCCCTCGTGCAGCGTCAGCCCCTGCTCGGTGACGATCACCGGGACGGGGTTGAGCGAGTGCGCCGTCGACACGGAGCCGTCGGGCAGCAGCATCTCGTCGGCGTTGCCGTGGTCGGCGGTGATCACCAGCGCGCCGCCGCTCGCCTGCACAACCTCGACGACGCGGCCGAGCGCGGCGTCGACGGTCTCGACGGCCCTGATCGCGGCCGGGATCGAGCCGGTGTGGCCGACCATGTCGGCGTTGGCGAAGTTGATGATCCCGAAGCCCGGCCGGTCCTCGCGCCAGCCGGCGACGAACGCGTCGGCCGCCTCGGCGGCGCTCATCTCGGGCTTCTGGTCGTAGGTCGCGACGTCGCGCGGCGACGGCACCATGCGCCGGTCCTCGCCGTCGCACGGCTCCTCGTCGCCGCCGCCGAAGAAGTACGTCACGTGCGGGTACTTCTCGGTCTCGGCGACGTGCAGCTGACGCAGGCCGGCGGCCTCGATCACCTTCGGCAGCGTGATCGCGGGCCGCGCGGGCGGGAAGGCGATCGGCTGCGTCTGCGTCTCGTCGTACTCGGTCATCGTCGCCAGCTTCATCCCCGCCTGCTCGAGCTTGGCCACGATCTGGCGCATGCGGTCGGGGCGGAAGTTGAAGCAGAAGACGTGGTCGCCGGCGCGGATGCGCGCCTCCTCCCCCACCAGCGTCGGCTCGATGAACTCGTCGGTCTCGCCGCGCTCGTAGGCGTCGCGCACCGCCTGCTCGCCGGTCGGCGCGCGGTGCGGCGCCTCGCCCGCGAGCAGCAGGTCGAGCGCTCTCTGCGTGCGGTCCCAGCGCCGGTCGCGGTCCATCGCGAAGTAGCGCCCGACGACCGAGCCGACGCGCACGCCGGGCCAGCGGTCGACCTCGGCGAGGAAGCCGGCGCCCGCGTGCGGGGACGTGTCGCGCCCGTCGGTGAACGCGTGCACGACGACGTCGCCGGTCGCCATCGCCGCCAGCGCGCGCAGGTGCTCGAGGCTCGAGTGCACGCCGCCGTCGGAGACCAGGCCGATCAGGTGCACGCGCCCGCCCGAGGTCAGCGACTCGCGCAGCACGGGGTTGTCGGCCAGCGAGCCGGAGGCGACGGCGTCGTCGATCCGCGTCAGGTCCTGCTTGACGACCGCGCCGGCGCCGAGGTTGAGGTGGCCGACCTCCGAGTTGCCCATCTGCCCGTCGGGCAGGCCGACCGCGGCGCCGCCGGCCGTCAGCGTCGTGTGCGGGTAGCGGGCCCAGAGCGCGTCGAAGACGGGCGTCGCCGCCAGCTCGATCGCGTTGCCCGGGCCGGGCGGCGCCACGCCCCAGCCGTCGAGCACGACGAGCGCAACCGATGGCACCGGGACGGTCATGCCGCGGCGGCCGCCGCGACGATCGCCGCGAACGAGGCCGGCTCGAGCGAGGCGCCGCCGACGAGCGCCCCGTCGACGTCGGCCAGCGCGATCAGCTCGGCCGCGTTGTCGGGGCTGACGCTGCCGCCGTAGAGCACGCGCGTGGCCTCTGCGGCCTGCTTCGAGCGGCCGGCGACGAGCGCGCGCACGAAGCTGGCGGCCTCCTGCGCCTGCTCGGGCGCCGCCACGCGCCCGGTGCCGATCGCCCAGATCGGCTCGTAGGCGATCACGACGTCGGCGAGCCGCTCGTCGGGGACGTCCTCGAGCCCCTCCTGGACCTGGTGGCGCAGCTTGCGCTCCATGTCGCCGGCGTCGCGCTCCTCCTCGGTCTCGCCCACGCAGAGGATCGGCACGAGGCCGGCGGCGAGCGCGGCCGGGACCTTCGCGGTCAGCGCCCGGTCGGTCTCGCCGAAGCACTGGCGGCGCTCGGAGTGGCCGAGGACGACGCCCGCGACGTCGAGCTCGACGAGCATCGGTGCCGAGACCTCGCCGGTGTAGGCGCCCGAGGCGGCCTCATGCATGTTCTGCGCGAAGACGCCGACGCGCGAGCCGCGCGTCGAGTCGACGACGGCCGCCAGCGCCGTGAACGGCACGCACAGCGCGACGTCGACGCCGTCGGCGCTCGACACGCGCGGCAGCAGCCCGGCGACGAACTGCTCGGCCTCGGCGACCGTCTTGTTCATCTTCCAGTTGCCGGCGACGAACGGCGTGCGGCTCACGACTCCAGCACCTCCACGCCCGGCAGCGTCCGGCCCTCGAGCAGCTCCAGCGAGGCGCCGCCGCCGGTCGACAGGTGCGTGACCCGCTCGGCCAGCCCGAACTGCTTGAGCGCGGCGACGCTGTCGCCGCCGCCGACGACCGTCGTCGCCGGCGAGGCGGCGACCGCCTCGGCCACGGCGCGCGTGCCGGCCGCGAACGGCTCGAGCTCGAAGGCGCCCATAGGCCCGTTCCAGAAGACGGTCCCGGCAGAGGCGATCTCGCGCGCGTAGGCGGCGGCCGTGGCCGGGCCGACGTCGAGGCCCATCCAGCCGTCGGGTACGTCGACGCCGTCGATCGTGCGGCGCTGCGCGTCGACGGCGAAGCGGTCGGCGATCACGAGGTCGGTCGGCAGGCGCAGCTTGCCGGCGCCGTCGGCCAGCGCCCGCCGCGCCGGCTCGACGCCCTCCTCCTCGCACAGCGACGCCCCGGTCGGACGGCCCTGCGCACGGAAGAACGGGAAGCACATCGCGCCGCCGATCAGCACGGCGTCGGCGCGCGCGAGGAAGGCGTCGATCACGCCGATCTTGTCGGTCACCTTCGCGCCGCCGACGACCGCGACCAGCGGGCGCGCGGGGTCGGCGAGGATGCCGCGCAGCGTGCCCACCTCGCGCTCGAGCAGCCGCCCGGCGGCGCTCGGCAGCAGCCGCGCGACGCCGTGCGTCGAGCTGTGCGCGCGGTGCGCGGCGCCGAACGCGTCGTCGACGTAGACGTCGCCGAGCGCCGCGTAGCGCGCCGCGAGCGCCTCGTCGTCCTTGGTCTCGCCGTCGAAGAAGCGGACGTTCTCGACCATCGTCACGGCGGCGTCGGGGTCCAGCAGCGCCGGGTCGGGCTCGTCGACGAGCGCCACCGGCAGCTCGAGCAGCTCGCCCAGGCGCGCGGCGACCGGCGCCAGCGACAGCTTCGGGTCGCGGCCCTTGGGCCGGCCCAGGTGAGCGAGCAGCACGAGCCGCGCCTCGCGGCCCAGCAGCTCGCGCAGCGTCGGCAGCGCGGCGCGGATGCGGGTGTCGTCGGCTATCGCGCCGTCTTCGCCCAGCGGGACGTTGAAGTCGACGCGGACGACGACCCGCCTGCCCTCGACGTCGAGGTCGTCGAGCGTCCTCACGAAGGCAGGACCCTCTGGACCAGCTCGACGACGCGGTTCGAGTAGCCCCACTCGTTGTCGTACCAGCTGACGACCTTGACCAGCGTGCCGTCGAGCACGGCGGTCAGGCCGCCGTCGACGATCGACGAGTAGGGGTCGCCGACGATGTCGGTCGAGACGAGCGGGTCCTCCGTGTAGCGCAGGATGCCCTTCAGGTCGCCCTGGTCGGCCTTCGCCCGGAACGCCTCGTTGACCTCCTCGACGGTGGTCTCGCGCTCGGCCTCGAAGGTGAGGTCGACCAGCGAACCGGTCGGGACCGGCGCGCGCACGGCGAAGCCGTGCAGCTTGCCGACCAGCTCGGGGAGCACGAGGCCGACCGCCTTGGCGGCACCGGTCGACGTCGGCAC
Source organism: Solirubrobacteraceae bacterium (assembly GCA_035547175.1). Taxonomy (GTDB): domain Bacteria; phylum Actinomycetota; class Thermoleophilia; order Solirubrobacterales; family Solirubrobacteraceae; genus BP-464. The sequence goes on along the minus strand of DASZVK010000138.1, from coordinate 6,848 downwards.
GAGGTTGATCGCGGCGGCGCGCGCCCGGCGCAGGTCCTTGTGCGGCGCGTCGTGCAGCCGCTGGTCGCCCGTGTACGCGTGGATCGTCGTCATCAGGCCGTGCTTGATGCCGACCGCGTCGTTGATCACCTTGGCGAACGGCGCCAGGCAGTTGGTCGTGCACGACGCGTTGGAGATGACGTGGTGGCGCTCGGGGTCGTACTGGTCGAAGTTCACGCCGAGCGCGACGGTGATGTCCTCGTTCTTGGCCGGCGCGGTGATGACGACCTTCCTGGCACCGGCGTCGAGGTGCGCGGCGGCCTGCTCGCGGTCGGTGAAGAAGCCGGTCGACTCGATCACGACGTCGACGCCCAGCTCGCCCCACGGCAGCCCGGCGGGATCGCGCTCGGCGAGCACCTTGAGGCCGCGGCCGTCGACCGTCAGGCCGTCGGCCGTCGCCTCGACCGCGCCCGGGAAGCGCCCCAGGATCGAGTCGTACTTGAGCAGGTTGGCCAGCGTCTTCGGATCGGTCAGGTCGTTGACCGCCACCCACTCGATGTCGGCGCCGCTCTCGTGCGCGGCGCGGAAGACGTTGCGGCCGATGCGGCCAAACCCGTTGATACCTACGCGCAGTGACATGGCGTCGAACCCTAGTCGCCGCGCGCCGCGCACGCCGTGCCGGCCGTCGGCGCTCAGCGGCCCCCGGAGACCAGCTCGACGCGCAGGCCGTCGGGGTCGAGCACGTAGGCGGCGTAGTAGCGCGGCCCGTACCGCGGCCGCGGGCCCGGCGGCCCGTCCGAGCGCCCGCCGGCCGCGAGCGCGGCCTCGTAGGCGGCGTCGACGGCGGCCCTGCCGCTCGCCGCGAACGCGACGTGGCCCCAGCCCGGCCTGGGCCCGCGGTCGCGCTGCGCGATCCAGAAGCCCGGGTCGTTGACCCCCCACGCGATCGCGCGCTCGGCCTCGAACAGCCGCCGCGCGCCGAGCCGCTGCAGGACGGCGTCGTAGAAGCGCGCCGAGCGGGCGAGGTCGGAGACCTCGACGCCGACGTGGTGCAGCACCGCCGCTCAGCTCCCCGGCGCCTGCCGGCCGACGTCGCGATGGACGACGTCGACGAACAGGTCCTCGCGGTCGCGGTAGCGCTGCGCGAGGTGCTCGGCGATGGCGACCGAGCGATGGCGCCCGCCGGTGCAGCCGATCGCGACCAGCAGGTGCGCCTTGCCCTCCGCGAGGTACTGCGGCAGCAGGAAGTCGAGCATCCCGTGCAGGTGCCCGTAGAACTCGTCGAGCGCGCCGCTGCGGGCCACGTACTCGACGACCCGCGGGTCGGTCCCGGTCAGCGGGCGCAGCCCGGGCTCCCAGTGCGGGTTGGGCAGGAAGCGCACGTCGAAGACGAGGTCGGCCTCGCGCGGCGGGCCGTGCTTGAAGCCGAAGCTCTGGAAGGTGACGGTCAGGCGCGTGCGCTGGCCCTGGGGCAGGAACTCGTCGGCGATCTTGCGCCGCAGGGCCGCCGCCGACAGCCCGGTCGTGTCGATCACCGCCTCGGCGCGCGCCCGCAGCGGGTCGAGCGCCGCGCGCTCGACGGCGATGCCGTGCGAGACGGTGCCCTCCGGCGACAGCGGGTGCCTGCGGCGCGTCTCCTTGTAGCGGTCGATCAGCGTCTGCTCGTCGGCGTGCAGGAACAGGACGCGGTGGCGGACACCGGCGCGGCCGAGCTCGGCGAGGACGTCCTCGAGGCCCTCGAAGTACTCCCCCGTGCGCACGTCGGAGACGATCGCCGCGCGCTCGACCTTCGACCCGGTGTGCATGAACAGCTCGACCAGGCCGCGGATCATCTCCGGCGGCAGGTTGTCGACGCAGAAGTAGCCGGCGTCCTCGAAGACCTGCATCGCGGTCGACTTCCCGGCCCCCGAGAAGCCGGTGATGACGATCAGGTCCTCGAGCCGCGGGCCGCCCGGCCGGTCGTCGCGGTCGGCTCGCCTGGTGAGCCCGAGGCGGTCGGTGAGCCGTGGCGGCCGGACGGTCGACATCGCCCCGTCGATGGTAGGGAACGCCGGAGATGGGCCCGTGAAGGTCCGGGTAGCATCCGGGCCGTGAGGACGCGCAGGCTCGGTCGCGAGGGCCCGGAGGTGTCGGCCGTCGGGCTGGGCTGCATGCCGATGTCGCACACCTACGGCCACGCCGACGAGGCCGAGTCGATCGCGACGATCCACCGCGCGCTCGACCTCGGCGTGACGCTGATCGACACCGCCGACGTCTACGGCGGCGGGCACAACGAGGAGCTGGTCGGACGCGCGATCCGCGACCGCCGCGACGAGGTCTTCCTGGCGACCAAGTTCGGCTTCCTGCGCGGGCCCAACAACGAGCCGCTGGGGATCGACGGCTCGCCCGAGTACGTGCGCCGGGCCTGCGAGGCGAGCCTACGGCGGCTCGGCGTCGACCACGTCGACCTCTACCAGCAGCACCGCGTCGACCCGAAGGTCCCGATCGAGGAGACGGTCGGCGCGGTCGCCGAGCTGATCGCCGAGGGCAAGGTCCGCCACGTCGGGCTCTCGGAGGCGCTGGCGCCCGACCTGCGCCGCGCCGCCGCCGTGCACCCGATCGCCAGCGTGCAGAGCGAGTACTCGCTGCTCGAGCGGAGCGTCGAGGACGAGGTGCTGCCCTCCTGCGAGGAGCTGGGGATCGGCTTCCTGCCCTTCTCGCCGCTGGCGCGCGGGCTGCTGGCCGGCAGCCTGACCGCGGACACCGTGCTCGAGGACGACGACTTCCGTGCCGGCGAGCGCTTCCCGCGCGTCGGCCCGACCCACCGCGCCGCCAACGTCGCGCTCGCCGCCGTCGTCGCCGAGATCGCCGCCGCCCACGACGCCACCCCGGCGCAGGTCTCGCTGGCCTGGATGCTCGCCAAGGCGCCGTGGATCGTCCCGATCCCCGGCACCAAGCGCGTGCGCTACGTCGAGGACAACGCGGGCGCGCCCGAGCTGTCGCTGAGCGACGACGACATGGCCCGCCTCGACACGCTCGCCGGCCGGGCCCACGGCGACCGCTACGGCGCGGCGGCGCAGCTGCCGACCTGGACCTCGCCGCCGGCGCGCTGAGGACGCCGCCGGCGGCGGAATCCGCGCCGGCTAGCCGCTGCTCGTGCGGTTGAGGAACGCGTAGAGGTCGCGCGCGGTCTTGCCGGGCAGGCCGGGGACGGCCTCGAGCTCCTCGCGCGAGGCCTCCAGGAACGCCTCGGGCGAGCCGAAGTGGGCGAGCAGCGCCCGCTTGCGGGCCGGGCCGACGCCGGGCAGCTCGTCGAGGATCGAGCTCGTCATCCGCCTGTCGCGGCGGATCCGGTGGTGCTCGATCGCGAAGCGGTGCGCCTCGTCGCGCACGCGCTGCAGGAGCTGGAGCGCGGGCGTGTCGTGGGCGAGCACGAGCGGCTCGCGCGCGCCGGGCAGGTAGACCTCCTCGAGCCGCTTGGCGAGCGAGACCACGGCGACGCCCTGCTCGCGGAAGCCGGCCAGCGCGCGCAGCCCGGCCGACAGCTGGCCCGGGCCGCCGTCGATGACGACGAGGTTGGGCAGCGTCGCGAACGACTCGTTGCGCTTGGGGTCGTGCGGGCTGAGGTCCTGCTGGGCCTCCCACTGCGCATAGCGACGGCCGAGCACCTCCTCCATCGCGGCGAAGTCGTCGGGCACGCCCTCGGTCGTCCCCCGCACGGTGAAGCGGCGGTAGTCGGACTTCTTCGGCGCGCCGGCCTCGAAGACGACCATCGAGGCGACCGTGTGCGTGCCCATCAGGTTGGAGATGTCGAAGCACTCGATCCGCAGCGGCAGCGCGTCGAGCGAGAGCGCCTCCTGCAAGCCGTCGAGCGCCTCGACGCGCTGGTGGCGCCGGCGCTCGGTCTTGAGCTTCTCCTGGTCGAGCGCGAGGCGCGCGTTGCGCTCGGCGAGGTCGAGCAGGCGGCGCTTGTCGCCGCGCTCGGCGGCGCGCAGCTCGACGCGGCCGCCGCGCCGCTGCGACAGCGCCTCCTCGAGCACCGCGTTCTCGTGCGCGACGACGATCTGCGCCGGGATCGACATCGCGCCCGTGTAGTACTGGAGCATGAACTCCTCGGCGACCTCCGCCTCGCCGCGCTCGGCGGCGTTGTCGAGGTAGAAGGACTGGCGGTCGGAGAGGACGCCGTCGCGCACCTGGAAGACCTGGGCGTTGGCGTCGGTGCCCTCGAGCGCGACGGCGACGACGTCGAGCGTGCCGACCGCCTCGTTGGCGACGCGCTGGCGCTCGAGCAGCGAGCGGACGGCGCGCAGCCGGTTGCGCCACAGCGCGGCCTGCTCGTACTCCTGCGCGGCGGCGGCCTCGTCCATGCGGCGCCGGAGGTCGCGCTCGATCTCCCGATAGCGGCCCGACAGGAAGGCGATCACGCCGTCGATGCTCTCGCGGTACTCGTCCCTGGTGACGTAGCCGACGCACGGCGCCCCGCAGCGCTTGATGTAGTAGTCCAGGCACGGCGAGCCGCTGCGCCGGCCGGGCTCGGCGCCCTGGCAGGAGCGGAACTGGAAGACCTTGGCCAGCAGGTCGAGCGTGCCGCGCACGCGCTTGGCGTTCGAGTAGGGGCCGAAGTAGACCCGATCGCGGCGGTGGCGCTCGCGCGTGAAGTAGACGCGCGGGTACTCCTCGTCGAGCGAGATCGCGATGAACGGATACGACTTGTCGTCGCGCAGCCGGATGTTGAAGCGCGGCCGGTACTGCTTGATGAAGCTCTGCTCGGCGAGCAGCGCCTCGGCCTCGGTGGCGACGAGCACGAACTCGACCGAGTCGATCTCGTCGACCATCTCGACGGCGCCGCGCGTGACCGGGTTGGAGAAGTGGCTCGCGACGCGGTTGCGCAGGCTCTTGGCCTTGCCGACGTAGATCACGCGGCCCTGGGCGTCGCGGAACAGGTAGACGCCCGGGCCGCGCGGCAGCGCCCGGCGCTGCTCGGCGAGCCTCGTCCTGCGTCCCTCCGATGCCATCGCCTCGCACGATACGGCGGGGCAGTCGGTCGCCCGCGCTATCGCACCGCAACCACGCGCAGGCCGGCGACCCGCTCGAAGTGCGCCCTGTTGGCGGTCGCGACCCCGAGGTCATGCGCGAGCGCGCTGGCCGCGATCCACATGTCGTGTGGCTCGATGAGCCTGCCGCGGCCTGCGAGGTCGGCCCAGATCTCGGCGTGGATGCGGGCGACGGTCTCGGTGATGGGCAGGGCCGTGACGCTCGCGAGCAGGTTCTCGACGACCGCCCTGCGGCGCACCCGCACCGGACCGGCGGCGCGCAGGATGCCGTGCAGCAGCTCGGAGACGGTGATGACGCTGATCAGGCAATCCTCCTCGCCGAGCAGCGCCTCGACCTCGGGAGCGGCGACCCCGCGCTCGACGTCGACGAGCAGATCCGTGTCGATCAGGAGTCCCACGGATCGCCGAGCTCCGGGAGCGCACCGCGAGCGGCCCGCACGTCGGCGGCGAAGTCGGCGTCAGGTCGCGGCCCGCTTCGCAGGATCTCCCCGAGGCGTGCCGCCGACACCGGCCGGGGCCTGGGTGGCGCGATCACGGCGATCACGGCCCCGTTGCGGGTGATCTCGATCTCCTCGCCGGCGGCGACGCGATTGAGCACGTCCGAGAAGGAGCGTGCCGCCTCTGTGGCGGTCATCCTGGGCACCCTCCGATCATATCTGATAAATCAGATCTCATGCCACGAGGCGGACCTCGAGCCCGCCGGGCGCGAGGCCGGTCGGCTCGCCGGCGCCGCCGAGCAGGCCGAGGATCGCGGCGACGTACGCCTGCGTCTCGGGGATCGGCGGCACGCACATGCAGGCGGCGACGCGCGCCGGCCCGGCGTTGTAGGCGGCCAGCGCGAGCGGCACCGCGCCGAAGCGGCGCAGCAGGTCGCGCATCAGGTGCGCCTGGCCGTCGATCGCCTGCGCCGGGTCGGTCGGGTCCGACACGCCCAGCGAGCGCGCGGTGCCGGGCATCAGCTGGGCGATCCCGAGCGCGCCCGCGCCCGAGCGCGCGAACGGGTTCATGCCCGACTCGCGGTAGGCCTGCGCGGCGAGCAGCGTCGCCGACACGCTCCAGCGCTGGGCGGCGGCGGCGAACAGCGGCGCGTACCGCGCCGGCACGAAGTCCGCGGCGACGCGCGCGGCCGAGCCGTCGGCGCCGACGGCGACGGCGCCGCGCGAGGCGGCGTTGAGCGCGTAGCCGAAGTGCCAGGGCTCGTTCGCGTAGCGCACGACGAAGTGGAAGCGCGGCGCGTTGGCCGCCAGCCAGCCGTAGGCCGACGACGGGCCGAGGTCGAGCTCGGTGCCGAGGCGGTGCAGCGACTCCCCCGGCCGCGCGACCCACCTCGGGTCGGGATGGGCGGCGAACAGCGCGGCCTGCTCGGCGTTGGAGCGGAACGCGCTGGTGATCACGAGGTCGATCCCGCCGGCCCTCGCCGCCGCCGCCAGGCGGTCGAACGCGCTCGCCACGTCGGGGCGCATCCGCTGCCCCTGGCGCACGGCGAACGGGCCGGGGTACTCGTCGCCGGGCGCGGCGCCGCTCGCGTCGCCGGAGCCGGGCGGCGCGAGCTCGGCCTCCGCCGCGACCTCGACCGGCACCTCGCCCGCGAGCCGGTCGGAGACCGTCACGCGGATCCGCGTCGGCGCGATCGGGTCGGCGTCGGGGAACGAGACGTCGGCGCCCCGGGCGCCGTTGGCCACGGCGGTGCGCCGCGCGGCGTCCGCCGCGAGCGCGAGGTAGGCGGCGCGCTCGAGGTGGTCGGGGCTCGGGCGCCCGTCGACCAGCGGCGGCGCGAACAGGCGCGGGTAGGCCTCGCGCATCGCCCGCGCGCCGGCCAGCGCCGCGAGGTCTGCA
>DASZVK010000137.1:0-2111 GCA_035547175.1 Solirubrobacteraceae bacterium | reverse complement strand
CAGGCGCCGCTCGGAGGCGACCAGCCCGCCGACCGTCGGCCGGCCGTGCGTGTCCCTCGCGGTCGAGACGACCCCGGCGGGCTTGTTGCCCGCGTAGACGACGCGGTCGGCGGGCGGCGCGACCGGCGCGCCGTCGACGGTGACGACGTCGCCCTCGGACACGCCCGTCGCCGGGTCGAGCACGACCGCGCCGCCGACGCGCACGCGCCCCGCCGCGACGATCCCCTCCGCCGCGCGCCGCGACGCCACGCCGGCGTGCGCCAGGAACTTCGCCAGCCGCATCGGCCCAGTCTCGCAACCCTCCGCGCCCGTCCCGCGGGCCCCGCGCCGCCACGCTGCGCCGCATGGCCTCCCACCCCCATCTCGTGGGCTGCAATCCGCACCTCATACGTCCCTTTCGCAGCCCGCGACTCGGGGACGCCGTCGTCGCCGCCGCCCGGGAGCGACGTTGGGTGCTCGACCTCGACGAGCTGCGCGCCCTGGGGCTGACGAAGCGTCAGGTCGACCAGCACGTCGCGGTGGGCCTGCTTCACCGACGGCATCAGGGCGTGTACGCCGTCGGACGGCCGACGCTCGACTTCGAGGGGCGCTGCCGCGCGGCGCTGCTGGCCTGCGGACCGGACGCCGCAATCAGCCATGGCAGCGCCGCCCATCTCTGGGACCTCCGCCGTTCGGTCGGCGTGATCCACGTCTCGGCGCCTCGCTCGCGCCGCGCGCAGGCGGGACTGCGCGTCCACCGCCCGCGCGTCTTCTCCCGCGACGACGTCGTCGACCGCGACGGCCTGCGGGTCACCACGGTCGCCCGGACCCTGCTCGACCTCGCGGCGCTCGAGCCCCGCGAGCGGATCGAGCGGCTGCTCCACGAGGCGCAGGTGCGGCGGGTGTTCGACGCGACGTCGATCTACGAGGCCTGCTGCCGATCTCCCCATCACCGCGGGAGGCGGCGGCTGGAGGCGGCCCTGCACGCGGAGGTCGCCCCGACGCGTTCGGGGCTCGAGCGGGCGCTCCTCGCGCTGTGCCGGCACGGCGGGCTCCCGCGTCCGGCGGTCAACGCGCACCTGTGGACGAGCGCCGGCCTCGAGGAGGTCGACCTCCACTGGCCCGACGCGCGGCTCGTCGTCGAGGTCGACGGCGCCCGCTACCACTCCAGCCGCTGGCGAATGCGCCGCGACGCCGAGAAGGACGCCCGTCTGCGCGCCGCGGGCTGGACCGTCCGCCGCGTCCCCGAGCTCGAGCTCGCGCTCGCGCCCTCCGCCCTGCTCGCCGATCTGCACCGCCTCCTCCGTGCGCCGGGCTGCGAAAAGGACGCATGAGGTGCGCTTCGCAGCCCGCGGCGGCGGTGGGACGACGAGATAGCCTGCGCGCCCGTGAGCAAGCCGGTCATCTTCAGCGGCATCCAGCCCACCGGGAGCAAGCACCTCGGCAACTACATCGGGGCGATCCGCCAGTACGTCGAGGGCCAGGACCGCGGCGACCCGGCGATCTACTGCATCGTCGACCTGCACGCGATCACGGTCGCCTACGACCCGGCCGACCTGCGGCGCGCGCTCTACGACCTGACCGCGCTGCTGATCGCGGCCGGCCTCGACCCCGAGCGCTGCGTCCTCTTCCGCCAGAGCGACGTCCCCGAGCACGCCGAGCTGACGTGGATGCTGGCCAGCGTCACCGCCGTCGGCGAGCTCAACCGCATGCACCAGTTCCGCGACAAGTCGGTCGCGCAGCGCGAGCTGGTCAGCGCCGGGCTGCTCTTCTACCCGGTGCTGATGGCCGCCGACGTGCTCGCCTACCGCGCGCACGAGGTCCCGGTCGGCGAGGACCAGCGCGAGCACCTGGAGCTGATGCGCGACGTCGCGCGGCGCTTCAACGCCCGCCACGGCGACGTGCTCGTCGTCCCCGAGCAGCGTACGCCCGAGGTCGGCGCGCGGATCATGGACCTGCAGGAGCCGACGCGGAAGATGTCGACGACCGGCGGCACGCCGGAGGGCACCGTGCTCGTCCTCGACGACCCGAAGACGATCGAGCGCAAGCTCAAGCGCGCGGTCACCGACAGCGGCTCGGAGATCGTGCGCGCGCCCGACAAGCCCGGCGTCTCGAACCTGATCGACATCCTC
>DASZVK010000136.1:0-2722 GCA_035547175.1 Solirubrobacteraceae bacterium | reverse complement strand
AGCGTCGCAGCGGCAGCACGGCGTTGCGCGAGGTCAGCGCCGTGCGCTGCTCCGCCGCGGCGGCGAGCGCCAGCGACGGCGGCCACCACGGCGGCACCTCCTGCAGCAGCGCGACGTCCCACTCCCAGCCGGCGATCGCCGCGGCGAACTCCTCGAGCAGCGGCCGCCCGGCGGTCGGCACCGCGCGGCCGTTGAAGAGGTTCCAGGTGAGCACGCGCACGTCGTCGTAGGCTTCCCGATCCGTGTCGCGACACTTTCTCACCGGCGACGAGCTGACGCCCGACGAGCTGGCTGCGCTGATCGTGCGTGCGGCCGAGCTGAAGGCGGCGCCGCGCTCGTCGGCCGCGCTGCGGGGCAGGATCGTCGCGCTCGTCTTCGAGAAGCCGTCGACGCGCACGCGTGTCTCGTTCGAGGCCGGGGTCGTCGAGCTGGGCGGGCACCCGATGGTGCTGCGCGGCGGCGAGCTGCAGCTCTCGCGCGGGGAGTCGATCAAGGACACGGCGCTCGTGCTCTCCCGCCACGTCGACGCGATCGGCGTGCGCACGGGCCCGCATGCCGACCTCGAGGAGCTCGCTCGCGAGGCGCACGTGCCCGTCTTCAACATGCTCACCGCCGAGCACCACCCCTGCCAGGTGCTCGCCGACCTGCTGACCGTGCGCGAGGCGTTCGGCCACCTCGAGGGGGTCAGGCTCGCCTACGTCGGCGACGGCAACAACGTCGCGCGCTCGCTGGCGCTGCTGGGCGCCAAGGCCGGCGTCGAGGTCGCGATCGCCTCGCCCGAGGGCTACGAGCTGAGCGGCGACGCGCACGGCGCGACGCTCGTGCGCGACCCGGTCGAGGCGGTGCGCGACGCCAACGTCGTCTACACCGACGTGTGGGTCAGCATGGGCGACGAGGAGACCGCCGACGCGCGCCGCGCCGCGCTGGCCGCCTACCGCGTCGACGACGAGCTGCTGGCGAAGGCGGCGCCCGGCGCGATCGCGCTGCACGACCTCCCGGCGCATCCCGGCGAGGAGATCACCGCCGAGGTCATGTACGGCGAGCGCCAGCGCATCTGGGACCAGGCCGAGAACCGCCGCCACGCCCAGAAGGCGCTGCTCGAGCTGCTGCTCGCGTAGCCGGCGCCCGCGCGCCGCGGGCGCGCTCCGCCGGGCTCTTCGCGGGTAGCCTTGCCCGGGGCGGATGACGACCGACAGCGGACACGAGGCCGGAGAGGCTTCCCGCCGCGGGTCGCGCCTGAGCCTGGCCCACAAGCTCGCGATCAACTCGCTCTCCCAGGGCCTGCGCCAGGTGGTCCAGGCCGTCGGCGGGCTGGCCAGCGTGGCGATCGTCTCGCGCCACCTGGCGATCGACGAGTACGGCGCCGTCCTGGCGGCGATGGCGTTCGTGTCGGTCTTCTCGCTTGCCGGGGACTTCGGCATCACCGTCACGACGGCCCGCCTGATGGCCCGCGAGCCGGAGCGCCGCGACGAGCTCGCGACGGCGTCGCTGTACGCCTGGATCGCCTTCGCCGCGCTGGCCGCGGGCGCGATCGCCGGCCTGGCGCAGGTCGTCTACCCGGGCGCGGAGCGGGCCCTGATCCGCCACGCGGCGATGGTCCTCGTGATCCCGATGGCGCTCACCCCGCTGGGAGGGATGGCGGGGGCGATCGCGATCGTCGAGCAGCGCGCCTGGCTGCTGGCGGTCGGCGCCGTCCTCTCGCGCGTCGCCTCGCTCGGCGCGATCGTGCTCGCGGCGAGCCTCGGCTACGGGCCGATCGGCATCGCCGCGGCGTTCGCGAGCGGGATCGCCTTCGACGCGCTCTTCCCGTTCCTGCTGATCCGGCCGCGCATGCCGGTCCGCGGCAGCCCGCGGCGGATCGCCGCGACGATCCGCCGGCTCGTGGGCATCGCCGCCCCGCTCGGCGCGATCGTCGTGCTCAACGGGCTCTACTTCAGGCTCGACGCGCTGCTGCTGTCGCTGCTGGGCTCGACGCGCGACGTCGCGCTCTACGGCGTCGCCTACAAGGGCTACGACATGCTGCTCGTGCTGCCGGGGTTCGTGATGGTCACGCTGCTGCCGGTGCTGGCCCGCCTGGCGCCGGGCGACGAGCGCTTCCGCGAGATCGTCCAGAAGGCGTTCGCCGGGATGTGCCTGCTGGTCGCGCCGGTCGCGGCGCTCGCGCTGCTGGGCCGGGAGATCATGGTCGCGCTGGGCGGCTCGCAGTACGCCGGCGGAGGCCTCGTGCTCGCGCTCGTCCTGCTCGGCGTCCTGATCGCCTGCCTCAACGGCACGCTCGTGCAGGTGATGGTCGCGCAGGGCCGGCAGCGCGTCGTGCTGAGGGTCACGGCGCTGACGCTGTGCGTCAACGCGATCGCCAACGTGGTCGCGATCCCGCTGTGGGGCGTGCGCGGGTCGGCGAGCGCGCTGCTGCTCTCCGAGGCCGTGTCGCTGGCGGGCACGCTGCTCGTCTACCGCACGCTCGCGCCGCTGCCGCGCGTGCCGGCGCCCGCGCGCCTGGTGGCGGCGGTCGGCTGCATGGCGGCGGCGATGAGCGTCCGCTACGTCGTCTCCGGCGGCGACGGGGTCAGGCTCCTGGTCGGCGTCGCGGCCGGGTCGGTCGCCTACGTCGCCGCGCTGGTCGCGCTGCGCGCGGTCCCGCCGTACGTCGGCGACCTGGTCCGCGGGATCGCCGCGGCGGCGCGCGGACGCGTGCGCTCGCCGCGCGGCCGCCCGCTCCGGG
>DASZVK010000135.1:0-3060 GCA_035547175.1 Solirubrobacteraceae bacterium | reverse complement strand
GACTACGAGCGGGCCCGCGCCGAGGCGCCGCCCGAGGTCGTCGTGGCCGGCCACGGGCGCGTCCGCGCCGCGACGCTCGGCGCCGCGGCGGCCGCGGCGGGCATGGCGCTCCCCGCCGGGCGCGATCCCGAGGACCCGCTGGTGGCGGGCGACGAGGTCGACCTCACGCCCCGAGGCCCGGAAACGACGACGGAGGGCCGGGCCGCTCGGCCCGGCCCTCCGCGGTCCGGAGGAGAGATCGGATGAGGGTGGGCGCGCCTAGAGGCCGGCGGCGGCGCGCAGCTCGCTCGCCTTCGACGTGCTCTCCCACGTGAAGTCGGGGTCGTTGCGGCCGAAGTGGCCGTAGGCGGCGGTCTTCTGGTAGATCGGGCGGTGCAGGCGCAGCTCCTCGCGGAAGGCGCCCGGGCGCAGGTCGAAGTGCTCGTCGACGAGCTGCGCGATGCGGGAAGGCGCGAGCTTCTCGGTGCCGAACGTCTCGACCATCACGCTGACCGGCCGGGCGACGCCGATCGCGTAGGCGACCTGGACCTCGCAGCGCTCGGCGAGCCCGCCGGCGACGACGTTCTTGGCGACCCAGCGCGCGGCGTAGGCGGCCGACCGGTCGACCTTCGACGGGTCCTTGCCGGAGAAGGCGCCGCCGCCGTGGCGGGCCATGCCGCCGTAGGTGTCGACGATGATCTTGCGCCCCGTCAGGCCGCAGTCGCCGACCGGCCCGCCGATCACGAAGCGGCCCGTCGGGTTGACCAGGAACTCCTTCTCGAGCGTCGCGGCGTCGTACAGCTCGGCCGGCAGCACCGGCAGCACGACGTGCTCCCAGAGGTCGGCCTTGATCTGCGCCTGCTCGTAGTCGGCGGCGTGCTGGGTGGAGATCAGCAGCTTCTCGATCGCCACCGGCCGTCCGTCGCGGTAGCGCACCGAGACCTGGCTCTTGGTGTCGGGCCGCAGGCCCGGCAGCGTGCCATCCTTGCGCGCCTTGGCGGCCTGCTCGACGAGCCGGTGGGCCAGCGCGATCGGCAGCGGCATCAGCTCGGGCGTCTCGCTGGTCGCGTAGCCGAACATCATCCCCTGGTCGCCCGCGCCGGCCACGTCGAGCTCGTCGGCGCCGCCCTGCGCACGCTTCTCGTAGGCCTCGTCGACGCCCTGGGCGATGTCCGGCGACTGCTCGTCGAGCGCGTTGAAGACCCGCACCGAGCGATGCGAGAAGCCCGACTGCGGATCGGTGTAGCCGATCCGCTCGATCGTCTCGCGCGCGATCTTCTCGACGTTGATGTCCGCGCTCGTCGTGATCTCCCCCGAGATCACGACGAGGTCCGTGTTGACCAGCGTCTCGCACGCCACGCGCGCATACGGGTCCTGCGCGAAGACGGCGTCCAGGACCCCGTCGGAGATCTGGTCGGCCACCTTGTCCGGATGGCCCTCCGAGACGGACTCGGACGTAAACAGGTACTCGTTGTCGGCGTAGCTCACTCTCGGCATCTCCTCGGTTTGGCTCGGGAGACCGTATGGGGGCGGGGGAGGGGAGAGCACCTCCCGATAGGGGGGTATGTCCTCCCCTATCGGTCGTCGCAGGCCCGAGCCGGACGGACGACCATGTCAGGGACGCCGTTCGCGTACCGCGCTCGGTGTGACCGGGAGAGGCCAGGAGGAGGCCGGTAGTGGTGATTCAACTGAGTTGCATCGGGCGCGCACAGCCCGACGACCTGCGGACGATCCTGCCGGCGCTCGCGCACGCCGCCGAGACCGTCGACCTCGAGCACGCGCGCCTCGCCGCCGTGCTCGACTGGGTCCAGTACAAGCACAACTTCCGCGCCGCCGTGATGGTCCGCCCGTTCGGCGAGCCCGGCACCCAGGCCGCCGACGGCCCGCTGGCCGAGATCGCGATCGACGTGCGCCGCGCCAAGGACATCCCCTACGACGAGCTCGTCGAGCAGATCGTCGACCGCCTGTCGAAGGCGCTCGGGATCATCCCCGACGTCCACGAGTGCATCCACCTCGAGGACTGGGTGCGCCCGTCCAAGAGCGTGATCTGGTCGTTCAACCGCAGCTACTGGCGCCACCTCGCCGCGTGGGACGAGACCTTCCAGAAGGACTACGCGGCGGCGCTGCCGGGCGGCGTCTCGGACGGCACCAACCCGGCCTTCTGGCAGGAGCAGATCGAGACGTTCATGGACACGCTCGACCGCCTCGACGAGTGGTCGGAGATGCCCGACGAGATCGTCGTGCTCGAGTTCGGCGTCGGCGACGGCCAGCAGGCCAAGGTCTGGCTCGACACGTTCGCCGCGGCGTGCGCGGCGCGCGGCCGCGACTACCTCGACCGCGTGCGCTACATGATGGCGGACTACTCCCCGCACGTGCTCTCTCGCGCGCGCGAGCACGTCGTCGACTACGCCGAGCACGTCCAGGCGCTCGAGCTCGACTTCCGCCACCCGCTCAACGGCATGTCGGACATGCGCGGCAAGGTCCTGTTCGCGCACACCTGCAACCTCTACGACAACCTCCCGACCGACGAGGTCATGCGCGTCGGCGACCGCGCCTACGAGCCGCTCGTGCGCGCGAGCATCACCCCGCGCGAGGTCGTCGAGCTGGCCGAGAAGTACGCGATCCCCGACAGCGAGATCGTCGCCACCACGCAGCGCGTGCTGCGCCACGGGCCCGAGGCGCTCGGCGACCTCGCCCAGGGCGTGCGCTTCTGGTCGGACGTCTGGGACGCCCTGCACCTCGAGGAGATCTACTCCGAGGTCACGGCGCCGTCGGCGCTGCGCGTCGCGCCGAGCGCCGACCTGCACGTCGACGAGATCGTCGACGACCTGCCCGAGTGGACGCGCGTGCACATGTCGACGGTCGCGGTCGAGAGCTTCGGCCAGACGCTCCACCTCCTGCACCACGAGGGCGTGCTCGTCGCGCAGGACATCTTCGTCCGCGAGGTCGGCCAGTACGCGGCCTTCCGCGGCCCGGGCAAGCTCGAGGGCTCGGTCGTCAACTGGCTCAACGGCCCCGTGTTCGTGCTCGTCGGCGAGCGCGGCGGCTTCCGCGTCAAGGTCGAGCCGTTCGCATATCGTG
>DASZVK010000134.1:0-9629 GCA_035547175.1 Solirubrobacteraceae bacterium | reverse complement strand
CGGCGGGCGCCGATCGCCGGCGACGGCGTCGTCGGCGGCGCGTTCGCCGAGCTCGACCTGCGCGCCGACCCGCGCGTCGCCGCGGCGCGCGTCGCCGCCTGGCTCGAGCGCCGCGGAGCGCGCTTCGCGTGGGGCGCGGCGGCGACCGAGGTCGCACCGCCCTACGTCGAGACGACCGCGGGCCGCGTGCGCGCCGACGGCGCCGTCGTCTGCCCCGGGCCCGACCTGACCACGCTGTTCCCCGAGGTCTTCGCCGGGCGCGAGGGCCTGACGCGCTGCAAGCTGCAGATGCTGCGCGTCGCCGCGCCCGGCCATCCGCCGATCGGGCCGTCGGTCGTCACCGGCCTGTCGCTGCTGCGCTACCCGGCCTACGCCGAGTGGCCGGCGGCCGAGGCCGTGCGCGCGCGCCTGTGCAGCACGCGGCCGGAGCTGCTGGAGGCCGGGGTCAACCTGATCGTCGCCCAGCGCCCCGGCGGCGACCTGATCGTCGGCGACACGCACGAGTACGGGCTGGCGGTCTCGCCGTTCGGCGACGAGCGGCTCGACGAGCTGCTGCTCGGCGAGGCGCGGGCGCTGCTCGGCACGCCGCGGCTGGACGTGCTCGAGCGCTGGCACGGGATCTACCCCGTCGCGCCGGGCGACCCGCTGCTCGTCGGCGCGCCCCGCCCGGGCGTGCGCGTCGCGACGGTCGTCGCCGGCGTCGGGATGACGATCGGGCTCGGCGTCGCCGCCGACGTGCTCGACGACCTCGACGGCGCGAGCGCCGCCGTCACGCGGGCGTCTGGAACGCCACCGCTCCCTGACGGTCGGCGTCCGAGCGCACCGTGATCGCGAACGCGTCGCCGCGGTAGCGGTCGGCCGCCCACTCCAGCGGCCGGCCCGTCGGGTCGATCGCGCGGCGCAGCACCTGCAGCCGCGCCGTGCGCCGCGCCACGTCGAGCAGCTCGGCGTCGGCGGCGCCGGCCGGGACCGCCTCGATGCGGTGCTCGGCGCCCGCCATGACGACGCCGCGGGCGGCGATCTGCTCGTAGACCGAGCCCGCGTCGAGGTCGAAGTCCAGCAGCAGCCGCCCGACCTCCTCGACGAACGCCGCGCGCTCGACCATCACCGGCTCGCCGTCGAGCGTGCGCACGCGCGTGTAGGCGTAGACCCACGACGACGCGCCGAGGCCGAGCTGGAGCGCCTCCTGCGCGCGCGGCCGCCGGCGCGTGACGTCGATCGTGCGCGCGCCCGGGTGGTGGCCCGTCTCCCGCGCCCAGGCGGAGAACGACATCAGCGAGTCGAAGCTCTGCGCGAGGCCGCTGCGGCGCACGACCGGCGGCTTGCCGCGCCCGCCGCCGACGAGCCCCTCGGCGCGCAGCGCGGCGATCGCCTGGCGCACCGTCCCCCGCGAGACGCCGTACTCGGCGCACAGCTGGGCCTCGGACGGCAGCGAGGAGCCGGGCGCGAGCCGGCCGCCGGCGATCTTGCCGCGCAGGTCCGAGGCGACGCGCGCGTGCAGCGGACCGGAGCGGCGGGCGGGCACGGCGGGACTGTACAAGCGCGCCTGGAGACGTCGCGCGCGTCGCCTCAGGCGCCCAGCCGCTCGCGCAGCACCGCCGAGACGCGCTCGATCACGAGCACCCAGACGAGCACGACCAGCAGCTCGGTGAAGACCTCGCGGTACTGGAACAGCTCCATCGACTGGTTGATGTCGAAGCCGATCCCGCCGGCGCCGACGAGGCCGAGCACGAGCGACGAGCGGAAGTTGACGTCGAAGCGGTAGAGCGTCAGGCCGGTGAACGTCGGCGTGATCGCCGGCAGCACGGCGTGCAGGAAGATCTGCGTCCGGCTCGCGCCGCTGACGCGCAGCGCGTCGATCGGCGCCATGTCCATCTCCTCGATCGCCTCGGCGTAGAGCTTGCCGATGATGCCCGTGCCGTGGACGGCGAGCGCGAGCATCCCCGAGAACGGGCCGAGGCCGACGGCGACGACGAACAGCAGCGCGAAGATCAGCGAGTCGATCGCGCGCGTGAAGGCCAGGAACAGGCGCACGGCCTCGTAGATCACGCGGCTCGGCGCGAGGTTCCTCGACGCGAACGGCACCAGCGCGAGGCCGCCGATCACCGACAGGAAGGTGCCGAGGATCGCGGTGCTGAAGGTGACGACCGAGTCCCTCAGCGACTGGCCCAGGACGTTGGTCCGCGGCGGCCAGCTGCGCCTGATGATGTCGGGCATGCCCTTGGCGCTGAACATGCCGTGGACGAGCTCGGCGAACGAGCCGTGGATGTTGAGCCAGGCGAAGACGACGAGGCCGGCCGCGATCAGGACCGAGCCCCAGGCGACCAGGCGGCTGCGGGCGCTGCGGCGCGGCCGGGCCGGCAGGGCCGCGACCGCGCCGGCCGCGCTCACGCGGCCTCCCGCGCGTCGTCCTGGCCGGCGTAGAGCGCCGCGACGTCCTCGGCGGAGACCTCGGACGGCGGGCGGTCGAAGGCGATCTCGCCGGCGACCATGCCGACGACGCGGTCGGCGTGCGCCAGCGCGAGCTCGGGCTGGTGCAGGACGACGAGCACGCCGAGCCCGTCGTCGTGGGCGAGGCTGGCCAGCAGCGCGAGCACGTCCTCGGCGGCGCGCGGGTCGAGCGCGGAGACCGGCTCGTCGGCGAGGATGATCGACGGCTCCTGGCAGACGGCGCGGGCGATCGCGACGCGCTGCGCCTGGCCGCCGGACAGCGTCGAGGCGTGCTGCCAGGCCTTCTCGACGAGGCCGACGCGGGCGAGCGCCGCCGCGGCGCGCCCGCGCAGCTCCGCCGGGAAGGCCGAGGCGTGGAAGCTGCGGCGCAGCCCGAGCGCCCCGATCCCGCCCAGGCAGACGTTCTCGAAGGCGGACTTGCGCCCGACCAGCGCGATGTTCTGGAAGACGACCGCCGCCCGGCGGCGCGCGGCGCGCAGCTCGTGGCCGTCGAGCGAGGCGACGTCGCGACCGCCGAGCAGGATCTGGCCGCCGGTCGGGTCGAGCAGGCGGATCGCGCAGCGCAGCATCGTCGACTTGCCGCAGCCGTTGGCGCCCAGCACGGCGACGATCTCGCCGCGCCCGACGCCGAGGTCGACGCCGCGCAGCACCTCGGGGCCGTCGGCCGCGAAGCGCATCCGCAGCCCCTCGATGCGCAGCGGAGCGCCGACGGCCCGGGCGTCGTCGCCCAGGCCGTCGAGTCCGCGGACCTCGTGTCCGACGAGCGCCATCGGGCTAGCCGATGGAGCTCAGCTTGATCCCCTCCTTGCGGGCGAGGTCGGAGATGTCCTTGAACATCGCGTCGGTCGCCGGCGCCAGCGGGCCCGCGGCGCCCGTCGCCCCGAACTCCTCGTCCATCTTCTTGAGCTTCGCCGCCGGGATCTTGAACAGCGCCTTCCTCAGCGCTGCCTTGAACGCCGGCGTCTCGGACGCGGCGACCGTGATCGGGTCGTTGGGGATGTCCTTCGACTTCCAGATCTCGCGGAACTGCGAGGGGTCGAACTCCTTGGCCGCCTCGGCGGTCGCCTGCTGCTGGCTGTTGATCTCGGCGGCGTCGACCTTGCCCGCCTTCAGCGCGGCGAGCGACTGCGGATGGCCGCCCGACTGCTTGACCGTGACGCCCTTGCCCTTGACGTCCAGGCCAGCCTGCAGCAGGCCCCAGCGCGGGTACAGCCAGCCCGAGGTCGAGGCCGGGTCCGACAGCGCGAGCGTGTGGCCCTTGAGGTCCTTGAGCGTCTGGATCGAGGAGCTGCTCGGGACCCAGATGCCGGCCGTGTAGGTCAGCGGCCGCTTGTGGCTGTCGGCGAAGACGGCGACCGGCTCGGCCTTCGCGAGACTGCGGGCGAAGACGTAGCCGAGCGGGCCGAACTCGGCGATGTCGAGCTGCCCGGCGCGCATCGCCTCGACCTCGGCGACGTAGGTCTGCGTGATCTCGAGCGTCACCGGGCAGCTCATCTGCTGCTCGATGATCTTGGCCAGGTCGTTGTAGGCGGCGACGAACGCGGCGCCCGCGTCGTAGGGCTCGACGCCGAACGTGATCGAGCTCTTGCCCTTCGGACAGTGGGCCGTGGCGGCCGAGGCCGTCGAGCCGCCGAGGACGGCGACCGCGGCCGCCGCGGCGACGATCGAGCCGGCGAGCGCCGACCGGAGCTTCTTACGCATGGGGTGCCTTCTCCAGAGTCGATTTCAAGGCGGCCGCAGCGTGCAGTTCGGCTCCGATACCTGTCAAGACAAGTCACAACCTTTTCACCGCATACCTGTCTGGACAAGTTGAGCTACGCCCGACTCATGCCGCAGCAGGCCTTCGAGGACTGGCGACCGGGTTTCTCGCTGCCGCGGGAGCTCTACCTCGACGACGCCGTGTTCGCCGACGAGCTCGACCGCATCTGGCGCTCGAGCTGGCTGTTCGCCGCGTTCGCGGCCGAGCTGCCGGCGCCCGGCGCGTTCGTCTCGCACGCGGTCGGCGACGCCCGCATCCTGATCGTCCGCGACGACGACGGCGCGCTGCGCGGCGTCCACAACACCTGCCGCCATCGCGGCATGCCGGTCTGCGAGGAGGCGCGCGGCAGCGTCGAGCGCTGGGTCTGCCCGTACCACCAGTGGACCTACGCGCGCGACGGCGCGCTGCTCGGCGCCGCCGGGCTCGACGGCGCGGCCGACCCCGCCTCGCTGGGCCTGCGGCGCGCGCCCGTCGAGGAGGTCGGCGGGCTCGTGTTCGCCTGGCTCGGCGACGGCGAGCCGGCGCCGTTCGGGCCGGCGCGCCGCGTGCTGGGCGAGGCGCTCGCCCTGCAGGGCCTCGATCGCGCCCGCGTGGCGCACGCGATCGACTACGAGGTGCGGGCCAACTGGAAGCTCGTCTGGGAGAACAACCGCGAGTGCTGGCACTGCCACCTCGGCCCCCCCGAGTACGCCCAGGCGAACTTCGACGTCGCCCCCGACACGCGGCGCACGCGCGAGCTAGCCGCGGCGCGCGCCGCCGACCACGCCCGCCTGCTGGCGCGCGCCGGCGCGCCGGCGACCGACGAGCACGTCGGCCCCGGGCTCTACGCCTTCCCCTCCCCCGGCCGCGGGTGGTCGGCCAACCGCACGCCGCTCGCCCCCGGCTTCGTCACCGAGTCGCTCGACGGGCGGCCGGTCGCCCCGCTGATGGGCGGCCATCCGGACTACGACGTCGGCACGCTGCGCGTCCGCACCGTGCCCAACCTGTGGTGCCACGCGAGCGCCGACCACGCCGTCCTGACGCGCCTCGAGCCGCTCGCGCCCGGCCTCACCCGGGCGCGCGTGTCGTGGCTCGTCGACGCCGGCGCGGTCGAGGGGACGGACTTCGAGCTCGGCCGGCTGCTGCCGTTCTGGCAGCTGACCAGCGAGCAGGACTGGGACCTCTGCGAGCGCAACCACGCCGGCGTGCGCAATCCCGCCTACGAGCCGGGGCCGTACTCGCCCAGCCGCGAGGCCAACGTCGCCGCGTTCTCCGCCTGGTACGTGGGGCGCATGACGGCCGCGTAGCGACGTTCACACGAGCGTCACGAGATCGCCGGCGCGCGCTGCCACGATCGCGCCTGCACGTCTCTCCTCCTCCAAGACGTGCGCGCACAGGGGACCGCCGGGTCGACGGGAACCTCGCCCGAGGGCTCACCCGACTCGGGCGAGGGCGACCCGCGGCTCCCCTGTGTCCTCCTCGGCGACCGCGCGATCGGGTAGAACCGCCACGTGAGCGCCAGCGAGCCAGCCGTCGGGACGGCGCCGGGCGAGCCGCCGCGCGTCCGCGTCATCTTCGGCGCGCTGATGCTGGTCCTGCTGCTGGCGTCGCTGGACCAGACGATCGTCTCGACGGCGCTGCCGACGATCGTCGGCGACCTCGGCGGCGTGGAGCACCTCTCCTGGGTCGTCACCGCGTACCTGCTGGCCTCGACCGTCGCCGGCCCGCTGTACGGCAAGCTCGGCGACCTCTACGGCCGCAAGCAGGTCCTGCAGGCGGCGATCGCGATCTTCCTGGCCGGCTCGGCGCTGTCGGGCGCGAGCACGTCGATGTCCGAGCTGATCGCCTTCCGCGCGCTGCAGGGCCTCGGCGGCGGCGGGCTGATGGTCGTCACGATCGCGGTCGTCGGCGACATCGTCCCGCCGCGCGAGCGCGGCCGCTACCAGGGGCTGTTCGGCGCCGTCTTCGGCGTCTCGACGGTGATCGGGCCGCTGCTCGGCGGCTTCTTCGTCGACAGCCTCTCGTGGCGCTGGATCTTCTACGTCAACCTGCCGCTCGGCGCGATCGCGCTGGCGGTTATCGGCTCGGTCTTCAGGTCGCGGTCGCGGACGGTCCGCCACCGCGTCGACTACCTCGGCGCCGTGCTGCTGGCCACGGGCCTGACGGGCGTCGTCCTGTACACGAGCCTCGGTGGCGGCACGCACCCGTGGGGCGCCCCGGGGATGGTCGCGACGATCGTCGCGGGCGTCGCGCTGCTCGTCGCGTTCGCGCTCTACGAGTGCCGCGCGAGCGAGCCGCTGGTGCCGCCGGTCCTGTTCCGCAACGAGATCTTCTCGGTCGTCAACGCGGTCTCGTTCGTCGTCGGCCTGGCGCTGTTCGGCGCCGTGACGTTCATGCCGCTGTACCTGCAGACCGTCAAGGGCCACGCGCCGACGGCGTCGGGCCTGCTGATGACGCCGATGATGGCCGGCGTGCTGACGACGTCGATCCTCAGCGGCCGGACGATCAGCCGCATCGGCCGCTACCGCGCGTTCCCGATCTGCGGCACGGCGATCGTCGCCGTCGGCCTGTACCTGCTCTCGCACCTGGGCGTCGACACCTCGCCCGGCGTCGCCGCCCTGTACATGATCGTCGTCGGCCTCGGGCTCGGCATGGTGATGCAGGTGCTCGTGCTCGCGGCGCAGAACGCCGTCGACTTCGAGCACATCGGCGTCGCCAGCTCGACCGTGACGCTGTTCCGCTCGGTCGGCGGCTCGATCGGCGTCGCCGTCTTCGGCGCGATCTTCGCCACGCGCCTGACGTCCAGGCTGGCGGACCTGCTGCCGCCGGGGACGAAGGTCCCGGCGGCCGCCAACCCCGAGGTCGTCAAGGCGCTGCCGGCGCGCGTGCACGACGTCTACGTCGCGGCCGTGGCCTCGGCGCTGCACCCGATCTTCGTCGTCGCCGCGGCCGTCGCGGCGGTCGGCTTCCTGCTGTCGCTGGCGCTGCGCGAGGTGCCGCTGCGGGCGACCTCGCGCGTCAGCGACGGCGCCCGCGCCCTCGACGGCCCGCGCGACAGCGACCCGGTGCGCGCGGTCGAGCGCGCGCTGGCGGTGATCTTCTCGCGCGACGACCGCTGGCGCGCCACGGGCGCGCTCGGCGCGCTGGCGGGCGTCGACCTGCCCGTGCCGGAGCTGTGGCTGCTGGCCCGCCTGCGCACGCTCGTCCCGATCGCCGAGGGCGACCTCTACGAGGCGCTCGACGTCGACGGCGGCCGCGTCTACATGCTGCTGCGATCGCTGCGCGCCGAGGGCTGCGTCGTCGGCGGCGACGGAGACGTCGTCGACCTCACGCCGCTGGGCCGCACGGAGGCCGAGCGCCTGGCGGCCGCGCGCGCGGCGCGGCTCGCCGAGCTGCTGGAGGGCTACGACCCCGACCGCCATCCCGAGCTGCGGCGCCTGCTCGACGCGCTCGAGCAGGACGTCCTGCGGCACATCCCCGAGCCGCCCGCCGGCGCGGGCGCGGAGCGTCCCGGCGACCGCGCGGTCGCGCCGGGCTGACGGCGCCGCGCTCAGGCCAGCTCGGCGCGGACGATCGCGGCGCCGCGCGCGAGCGCCCGCAGCTTGCCCAGCGCCGTGTCCACGGGCAGGTACTTCATGCCGCAGTCGGGAGCCGGGACGAGGTCCTCGGGCGCCACCCGCGCCAGCGCCGCGCGGATCCGCTCGGCGACCGTCTCGGGCGCCTCGACCTGCGGATCGGCGAGGTCGAGCACGCCGAGCACGATCCGCTTGCCGACCAGGTCGTCGAGCACGCCGAGGTCGAGGCGCGGCTGGGCGGCCTCGATCGAGATCTGCTGCGCGGCGCAGTCGGCGAGCTCGGCCAGGAACGGGTAGCCGGCCGGCTTGGCCGAGCCGGGGACGATCGCGGCGTAGCCGAAGCAGACGTGGACGACGGTCGGCACCGTCAGCCCCCGCAGCGCGCGGTCGATGCCCGCGACGGCGCAGCGCCGCGCGAGCTCGGGGTCCTGGCGCACCCACGGCTCGTCGAGCTGGATCACGTCGGCGCCGGCAGCGACGAGCTCGTGCGCCTCCTCGTTGACCGCGGCGGCGAGGTCCATGACCAGCTCCTCGACGTCGCCGTAGTGCTCGTCGACCGCCTGCTGGCTCATCGTGAACGGGCCCGGCAGCGTGATCTTCGCGGTCCGCGTCGTGGTCGCGCGCAGGAGCTCCATGTCGCGCACCTCGACCGGCCGCACGCGCCTGACCCTCCCCACCACGCGCGGGACCTCGGTGACGAGCCCGTTGGCGGAGACGACCCGCGCCGGGTCGCTCGTGTCGACGCCGTCGAGCGCGGTGGCGAAGCGCTCGGAGTAGCTCACGCGGCGCATCTCGCCGTCGGTGACGATGTCGATGCCCGCCTCCTCCATCGCCCGGATCGCCTCGACGGTCGCCTCGTCCTGGGCCTCGCGCAGGCGCTCGGGCGCCACGCGCCAGAGGTCGTGTCGCTCGGTGCGGGGCACGCCGCGGGCCAGCGCCTCGCGGTCGATCAGCCAGTCGGGCTGGGGGTGGCTGCCGACGACGGTCGTCGGCAGCAGGGGCGCGTCAGCCGGCATCGCGAACGACGAACGACGCCACCAGCAGGCCCTCGTCGTCGACCATCCAACGGTGCCCGACGGGGGGCCCCGCCTCCGACGGCCACGTGGCCGTCTCCGGCCTCCCCCAGGCACCATCCGACAGCAGCCGCACCGGGCCCGGCAGCGCCGCGGCGCGATGCTCGACCTCGGCGTCGACGCCGGCGTGCGCCTCGCGGTCGGCCAGCTCCTCCTCGATCGCCGCCCAGTAGACGGCGTTGTTGACGTGCCGGGCGGGGTCGACGTCGGTCACGCGGAAGTCGAACCTCCGCTGCGCGATGGGCTCGTCGGGTGGCGCCGGGTGGCGCAGCCGCGTGGGCGCGCGGCGCCCCGCGGCCGACGGCCCGTAGACGGCCATGAACTCGTCCCCGAGCGGCCTCGGCCGCGCCGTCTCGGGGTCGAGGTGGACCCACTGCGCGACCGCCTCGACCGCGGCGCCGCGCTCGCCGCGGATCGACGTGCGCCGCTCGGCGACGGCCGGGCCGGTGCCCGAGCACCACGTCACCAGGTCGAGCGCCTCGGCGAACAGCGGGAAGCGCTCGACGCGCATCCGCAGGCGCCGCACGAACCACGGCTGCGGCGCCTCCCAGCCGGCGTCGACGAGGTCCCAGTAGGCCGCGTCCTGCAGCCAGCGCGCGATCGCGTCGAGGCGCACCCGGTGCGTCGCGGTCGCCTCGCCGATCCCGGTGCGGACCTGCTCGGCGAAGACGCGCCCGGCCGGCGGGCGCGGCACCAGCTCTGTCAGCGCGACGGCCCGCATCCGTCAGGCGAGCAGCTCGGCGGCGAGCGCCGCCCACTCGCGCTCGGGCAGCCCGCCGGCGCCGACCGCCT
>DASZVK010000133.1:0-5232 GCA_035547175.1 Solirubrobacteraceae bacterium | reverse complement strand
CGAGCCCGATCGTGCCCGGGCCGCCGAGCGCGGCGAGGCTGCGGCCGAGGCTGCGCAGCTCGCCCTTGTAGGCGGCGCACTGCGGGCAGTCGCGCATGTGGCGCCGCGCGCGGGCGCTGCAGCGCACGCCGCGCTCGTAGGAGGCGGCCAGGTCGCGGCGGATCTCCTCGCAGTCGGCGTCGCGCGCGTCGATCGCGTCGACCAGTCCGATGCGCGCGCGCACGAGCAGCGACTTGATCGCCGGCACGGTGACGTCGAGCGCGTCGGCCAGCTCCTGGTAGCTGAGGCCGTCCATCTCGCGCATCAGCAGCGCCGAGCGCTGCTGGTCGGGCAGCCGGTGCAGGTCGTCGACGAGCAGGCGCAGGCGCTCGCGGCGCTCGACCTGGGCGCCGGGGTCCTGCTCGGGCGCGCGCGAGACGTCGTAGACGTCGGCCGCCTCGGGCGACGGGCGGCGGATGTGGTCGACGCAGCGGTTGTGCGCGACCCGGTAGAGCCACGCGCGCAGCGACACCGGCCGCTCGTCGGCGCGCAGCGCGCGGTAGGCGCTGAGGAAGACGTCCTGCACGGCGTCCTCGGCGTCGCCCGCCGAGCCGCGCAGCATCTGGCGCACGTAGGCCAGCAGGCGCGCGCGGTAGCGGTCGTGGATCGCGCGGAAGGCGTCCTCGCTGCCGGCGCGGAACAGCGAGACGAGCTGCTCGTCCGCCCGCAGCCGCAGCAACGGCGCCGAGACCGTCCTGCGGCCGAGCCCTGCCGGAGCTCTCAGTGCGGAGGCTTCCAAGGACCTCTCCCTTCGCCAACCATACCCGGCGGCGCGGGCGTGGGCGTCAGTCCAGGCAGACCATCACGTGCTTGACGTTGGTGTAGTCCTCCAGCGAGTACAGCGACATGTCCTTGCCGTAGCCGGACTGCTTGTAGCCGCCGTGGGGCATCTCGTTGGCGATCGGGCCGTGGTCGTTGACCCACACGCAGCCGAAGCGCAGCCGCCCGGCGACGCGCATCGCGCGGCCGACGTTGGTCGTCCAGACCGAGGAGGCCAGCCCGTAGGGGGTGCCGTTCGCCCACGCGACGGCCTCGTCCTCGTCGCTGAACGGCTGCACGGTGATGACCGGCCCGAAGATCTCGCGCTGGACCATCTCGTCCTCCTGGCGCAGGTTCGCGACCACGGTCGGCTCGAGGTAGAACCCGGGCAGGCTCGCGGGCGCCGCGCCGCCGGTGACGACCTCGGCGTGCGCGGGCCGGCGTTCGAGGAAGCCGGCGACGCGGTCGCGCTGGTCGGCGGAGCTGAGCGGGCCCAGCGTCGTGTCGGGGCTCAGCGTGTCGCCGAGCACGAGCGCCCGGGCCTGCTCGGCGAGGCCGCCGACGACGTCGTCGTAGACCTTGCTCGAGGCCAGCACGCGCGTCGCGGCGGTGCAGTCCTGGCCGGCGTTGTAGTAGCCGAAGCCGGCGATCTTGGCCATCGCGGCGTCCATGTCGGCGTCGTCGAAGACGACCACCGGCGCCTTGCCGCCGAGCTCGAGGTGGACCTTCTTGAGCGTGCCCGCCGCGGCCTGCGCGACCGACCTGCCGGCCTCGATCGAGCCGGTCAGCGAGACCATGTCGACCTCGGGATGGGTGACGAGCGACTTGCCGGCCTCGTCGCCGCCGCAGACGACGTTGAAGACGCCCTTGGGCAGGAGCTCGGACGCGAGCTGGGCCAGGCGCACGGTCGTGCCCGGCGTGTTGGGGGCCGGCTTGAGCACGGTCGTGTTGCCGGCGGCGAGCGCCGGGCCGATCTTCCAGATCGCCATCATCATCGGGTAGTTCCAGGGCGTCACCTGGCCGGTGACGCCGATCGCCTCGCGGCGCACCATCGACGTGTAGCCGGCCGCGTACTCGCCCGCCGACTTGCCCTCGAGCTGGCGCGCCGCGCCGGCGAAGAAGCGCAGGCAGTCGGCCGAGAAGGCGATCTCGTCGCCCTTGAACGCCTCGATCGGCTTGCCGGCCTGCGCGACCTCCAGGCGGGCGAGCTCGTCGACGTCGGCCTCGAGCGCGTCGGCGAGCCGCAGCAGCGCGTGCGCCCGCTCGCTCGGCGTGCTCGTCGACCAGCCCTCGAAGGCGGCGCGCGCGGCCCTCACGGCGCGGTCGACGTCCTGCGCGCCGGAGGCCGCCGCGCGGTCGGCCTCCGCGCCGGTCGCGGGGTTGACGATGGCGTAGGTCTCGCCCGACGCGGCGTCGGCGAGCTCTCCGTCGATGAAGTTCTGAACGCCCATGGCGCGAGCCTACCCGGGCCCGCCGCTCGGCGGGAGGCACGACTCCCCGCGACCCCGCGGGTCGGCGGCGGGCGCCGGGGTCGGCGCGCGGCCGGGGCGTATCCTCGGACTGGTGAGCGCCGACACCGAGATCACGACCACCCGCTGGATCTGCGAGTCCTGCGGGTTCATCTACGACCCCGCCGAGGGCGACCCCGATGGCGGCATCCCGCCCGGGACCGCGTTCGCCGACATCCCCGACACGTGGTTCTGCCCGGTCTGCGGGGCGCGCAAGAGGGACTTCGTCCCCTACGAGGACTGAAGGGAGCGGCGCCGGGGCGTCGCTAGGCGGCTTCGCGCAGCGCGCCGGCGGCGTCCTCGCCGGCCTGGCCGACGAAGAACACCGGCCGGCGGCCGGCGGCCGCCGCAGCCGGGCGCTCGCGAGGCGCGCGCGCCTCGTCCTGCGCCGTCGCGACCGGCGACTCGGCCCCGGGCCGGAAGCCGACCTGCAGCGCGGCGCGGCCGAGCGCCTCGGCGGCGCCGCACAGCTCGCTGCGGGTGTGCGAGGCCATCACCGTCAGGCGCAGCCGCGAGGCGCGGTCGGGAACGCTCGGCGGGCAGATCGCCTGGGCGAAGACGCCGCGCTCGATCGCCGCCTCGCAGAGGTCGGTCGCGAGGCCCGCGTCGCCGACGACCAGCGAGAGGATCTGCGTCGCCGAGGCGGCGACCTCGAAGCCCTCGTGCGCCAGCTCGGCGCGCAGGCAGTCGGCGTTGTCGCGGAGCTTCTCGACGCGCCGCGGCTGCTCGACGAGCAGCTCCAGCGCGGCCAGCGCGCCGGCGACGGCGGGCGGCGGCGGCGCGGTCGAGAAGACGAACGGGCGCGACAGGTTGGCCAGGTAGGCGGCCATCTCCTGCGAGCAGGCCGCGAACGCGCCGTAGGCGCCCAGCGCCTTGCCGAGCGTGCCGACGACGACGTCGACCTCGCCGCTCAGCCCGGCGTCGGCGACGGCGCCGCGGCCGTCGGGGCCGACGCAGCCGAGCGCGTGCGCCTCGTCGACGACGACGCGGCAGTCGTAGCGGTGGGCGAGCTCGACGATCCCGGCCAGCGGCGCGACGTCGCCGTCGATCGAGAAGACGGAGTCGGTGACGATCAGCGAGGCGCGCCCCTCGGCCTCGCGCAGCCCGAGCTCGAGGTGGTCGAGGTCGCAGTGGTCGTAGACGAACGTGTCGGCCTTCGCCAGGCGGCAGCCGTCGGCGATCGACGCGTGGTTGAGCTCGTCGGAGAGGACGACCTCGCCCGGGAGGGCGAGCGCCGAGACGACGCCGACGTTGGCGAGGTAGCCCGAGCCGTAGAGCAGCGCGGCCTCGGTCCCCATGAACCCGGCGAGCCG
This sequence comes from Solirubrobacteraceae bacterium, assembly GCA_035547175.1. Lineage (GTDB taxonomy): Bacteria > Actinomycetota > Thermoleophilia > Solirubrobacterales > Solirubrobacteraceae > BP-464. The sequence goes on along the minus strand of DASZVK010000133.1, from coordinate 1,613 downwards.
CTCCTCGAGGCGCCGGTGGATCGTCATCGTGCCCGACGCCTGGCGCGACGCGCCCGCGCCGACGCCCCAGCGCATCGCCGCGTCGGCGGCCGCCTCGCGCACGCGCGGATGGTCGGCGAGCCCGAGGTAGTTGTTCGAGCACAGCAGCATCACGGGGCGCCCGTCGAGCACGACGCGCGGGCCCTGCGGCCCGCTGATCAGGCGCATCTTGCGCAGCAGCCCGAGCTGGCGCAGCTCGGCCAGCCGACGCCCGACGTCGCTCATGCCGCTCACGTCACACGCTCCTCGGGTCAGGCATGGGCCGCCCCGGAGGGGCGGGGTGGGACCGGCTTGCGCACCATGCCCGCGCAAGCTACGGCCCGCCTCGGACGCCTCGACGGGCGAGGGCCCGCGGTCGCCCGCCGCCCGGCCCTAGGCCAGCTCGACCAGCAACGGCGCGTGGTCGGACGGCTTGGCGCCCTTGCGGTAGTCGCGCGCGATGCCGCAGGCGCGCAGCCGCTCGGCGACGCCCGGCGAGCGCAGCAGCGCGAGGTCGATGCGCAGGCCGTAGCCCTTGTGGAAGTGGCCGGCACGGTAGTCCCACCAGGTGAACTGCCGCTCGCCGGGGTGCAGCGCGCGGTAGGCGTCGACCATGCCCGTGTCGAGGATCGCGCGCAGGCGCGAGCGCTCCGCGTCGGTGACGTGCGTCGCGCCGGCGAACGCGGCCGGGTCGTAGACGTCCTCGTCGGCGGGCGCGACGTTGAAGTCGCCGGCGATCACGTCGAGCGCGGCGGCGCGCTCGCGCACCGCGTCGAGGAACGCGAGCTTGTCCGCGAACCAGGTCGAGCCGACCTCGCGCCCGTTGACCACGTAGGCGCTCGCGACCCGCAGCCCGCCGACCGTCGCCTCGCAGAAGCGCGCCTCGTCGGGCGCCCGCTCGCCGGGCAGCCCGCAGCTCGGGTCCTCGAGCGCGAGCCCGTCGCGGGCGAGGATCGCGACGCCGGCCCAGCGCCCGGCGCCGTGGTGGTGGGAGGCGTAGCCGGCGGCGGCCAGCTCGGCCTCGGGGAAGCCGCCCGCGTCGCACTTGGTCTCCTGCAGGCAGACGACGTCGGGCGCCAGCTCGGCCAGCAGCTCGAGCACGCGCGGCAGCCGGGCGCGCAGCGAGTTGACGTTCCAGGTGACGAGCAGCATCGCGCCGCGTATCAGAGCACCAGCCGCTCGAACAGGCGCTCGAGCTCGGCGGCGGGGTCGTCGGTGAGGCCGGTGTGGACGGCCGACGGCTGGATCGCGGTCGAGGACGGGGCGGCGATCCAGCCGAAGCGGTCGGACGCGTCGAGCCGTGCCAGCGCGCCCGCCGACTCGTCGCCGCCGGCCACGGCGACGAGCGCGTCGAGCGCCTCGCGCAGCGCCGCCGCGTCGCAGTCGCGCGAGATCGCCCGCAGGCGCCGCTCGTCGACGGCGACCCTCGCGCCGAGGAAGCCGGCGCGCCGGCAGAAGACGACGACGCCGACGTTGAGCGCCTCGCCGCGCTCGACGTCGGGCACGGCGCGCAGGATCGCGTACTGGAACGTCTCAGCCACGGGCGGCCTCCGCCTCGGCGACGAACGCACGCGGCGCCGCCAGGCGCGCGCGCA
>DASZVK010000132.1:0-1753 GCA_035547175.1 Solirubrobacteraceae bacterium | reverse complement strand
CGTCGGCGCAGCTCGTCTTCCGCCCCGGCGCGCGCCTCGCCCTGGCGAAGCTCGCCTGGGCGACGATCCTCGTCAGCCTGCTCGCGATCGCCGCCGCGCTGCTGCAGGCGCGCCGCGCGGACCGCGACCGCCCGGCGAGCTAGTCGCCGCCGCGCCGCGGCGCGCCGTCGCCCAGCGCGCGCCACAGCGCGTACGGCGCGAGCAGCAGCGCGAGCAGGCCGAGCACGACGACGGGGGCAGTGCCCGCGCCCTGCCACTTGAACAGCCCGGCGCGGCGCAGCGTGACCGGCAGCCGCGAGAGCCGGCTGCGGTCGCAGCCGCCGAAGAAGTCCACGTACATGTCGGTGTGGGTCGGCCGGCCGGCGAGCTCGCCGTAGGCGGTCGGCGAGCCGGCGCCGCCGCTGCCGTAGAGCGCGAGCGAGTGGCGGCCGAGGTCGTGGACGCAGAGGTCGACGCGCTGCCCGGCGGCCACCGCGCGGTCGAGGCGCAGGTCGCGCTTGGGCCGCGCGTCGGTGATGTCGGGGTAGCCGCCGGCGACGCGCACGCCCGCCAGCCGGCGCCCGCCGGCCACGACGGTCAGCTCGAACGGCGGGCCGGGTCGGTGGTAGGTGCCCAGCTGCAGGCGCACGACGCGGAAGGCGCCGCCGATCGGCACGGTGACGCCGCGCTCGCAGAACGTCTCGCCGCCGGGGATCCGCACGGCGACCTTGTTGACCGGCGCCCCGAGCATGAAGGCGCGGTCGTCGGAGCCGAAGGCGAGCGTCGCCAGCAGCGCCAGCGCGCACCCCGTGACGACGACGGCGAGCGCGCGCCTAGCCATAGAAGCGCAACAGGACGGTGCCGAGGGACAGGAGCTGGAGCGCGAGCAGCCCGCCGAGGACGCCGCCCAGCGCGAGCGACTGGGCGCGCGGCCGGCGGGCGAGCCGCGGGCCGACCGCGGCGGCGATGACGAGCGCGACGAGCGGGTTGAGCGGCAGCAGGTAGCGCGCCTGCATGAAGTGGCCCTGGTCGTTCTCGATGATCTGGTAGTCGGTCCAGTGCAGGCCGATCATCAGCGTGATCGCCGTGACGAGGAAGAAGAGGATCGTCGCCACGTGGCGCCGCGCGCGGGCCAGGATCGAGTGCAGGCCGCCGACCAGCGCGGCGCCCGCGAGCACCGCGGCGGCGATGTAGACGCCCGGCGCCAGGACGACCTCGAGCCAGCCGAAGGCGCCGACGTAGCCGCGGAACGACGTCGTCCACAGCGGCAGGCCCGCATAGTGCATCTCGTACTTGGTCTGCCACGGCAGGCGCGGCAGGTAGTACTGCCACAGGTAGGAGAGGAACTCGCCGATCGCGCCCCTGACGGTGTGGTCGGCGGGCAGCGCGAAGGCCGCCTTGAGCTGCCCGGCCAGCACGCCGGAGACGATCACCCCGACGGCGACGACCACGGCCGCGGCGACGATCCCCGCGACCACGAGCCGCCGGCCGCGCAGCGTGCCCGGCCAGCGCGCGTGGCGCTGGTAGGCCGCCGCGACGACGACCACGATGCCCGGCGCCAGCGCGGCGCTGGGGAACTTCACCGCGATCGCGGCGAGCGTCGCCGCCGCGAGCGCCCAGCCCCAGCGCAATCGCCCCGAGAGGACCTTCGCGCCGGCCAGGAAGGCCAGCGCCCACAGCAGCATCAGCAGCCCGTCGGGGCTCACCGTGCCCTCGATGAAGTCGACCATCGGCAGCTGCGAGCAGACGGCCGCCGCGGCCGTCTGCGCCGACC
>DASZVK010000131.1:0-3670 GCA_035547175.1 Solirubrobacteraceae bacterium | reverse complement strand
GCCGCCGAGGCCGACACCGTGCTCGTGCGCTCCCCGGCGATGCCGCCGCAGGCGCTCAGCACGGTGCCCGCGCCGGCCACCAGCCCGACGGCGCCCATGCGCTTGAGGAAGACGCGGCGGGAGTGGCCGTCGCCGTTGATGAGCCGCTCGACGACGAGCTCGAGCTCGAGCTCGACGTGCCGCCCCCGCCGGAGACGTCGTCGCCGACGTCGCCGGCGATGCTCGCGACGGTGCCGGCGATCGGCGCGCGCAGGACCGCGTCGGCGACCGTCTCGCGGGCGCTGTCGACGGCCAGCTGGGCGGTCTGCACGCCGTTGCGCGCGAGCGCCACGTCGGCCGGCTTGGGCCCCTCGGTCTTGACCGCGTTGTCGGCCTCGACGCTCTTGAGGCTCTGGCGCGCGTTGGTCACCTGCGTGCGGGCGTTGTCGAGCGTCTGCTTGCGCGAGGTCCTCCCGGCGGCGAGCGCGGTCTCGGCGTCGGTGACCTGCTCGGAGGCCTGCTCGACGGCCTGCTCGTCCTGCAGCGCGGTCTTCGACCTGCTCGTCTTCGCGTTGGCCACCTGGTTCTGGGCGGAGGCGATCGACTGCTGGGACTTCAACGCCGCCGACGCCTGGCTGCTCTGTGCGCTCGTCACCTGGTTCTGGGCGGAGGCGATCGACTGCTGGGACTTCAGCGCCGCCGACGTCTGGTTGTTCTGGGCGCTCTGCAGCGCGTTGCCGGCGCTGCGGACGTCGTCGGCGTTGCCGCCCCGCTTGGCGGCCTCGAGCGCCTGGCCGGCCTCGATGACCGCGTCGTTGGCGGCCTTGGCGTCCTGGGCGGCCTGCTGCTGGGCCTGGGCCAGTGCCGCCTGCGCCTGGTCGACGGCCGCCTGCGCGTCCTGGGCGTCGAGCGCCGCCTGCTGCTGGGCCTGCGTCACCGCCGCCTGCGCCTGCGTCACCGCCTGGTCGGCGGCCTTGGCGTCGGCGCTCGCCTGCTGCTTGGCGCGCGTCAGCGCCCGCTCGGCCTTGGCGACGCCCTGCTGCAGCGACGCGAGGCTCTGGTCGGCGACCTTCTGCGTGTCCGACAGCGACTTCTGCGCGGTCGTCAGCGTCCCGCGCGCCTGCTCGGTGCCGACGTCGAGCTGGTGGAGCTCCTGCTCGGTCAGCCCCTCGGTCGTCTGCTGGAGCTGCGCCTTGGCCTTGTCGAGGTTGACGAGCGCCGTCTTGAGCGCGTCCTGCGCGTCGGCGGCGTCGACGCGCGCCAGCGCCTCGCCGGCCTGCACGCGCTGGCCGGGCTTGACGTAGACGGCGGTCACGCGGCCGGCCGTCTGGAAGCCGACGTCCACCGAGCGCTGCGCGGCGATGCTGCCCGTCCCGCTGACCGTCGACTGCACGACGCCGCGCGCCACGGTGCTCGTCACGGTCGCCGACGACCGCTGCGACTTGGCGCCGACGCTCGTCGCCGCCACGACGGCCACCGCGACGACGCCGGCCGCGAGCAGCCCGAGGACCCCGAGACGGAACATGGCGGGCCATGGAACCTCCCGCGCGCCAACGAGCGCGAAGGAAATCCGAAGGATCTTCGAAGGACGCCGGCGCCGCGGTCAGCGGTCCGTCGCGGCCCACGGGACCTCGACGGAGTCCTCGTGGGGAGCGTCGCGGGCGACGACGTACTCGGCCGGCTCGTCGGCCGACGGGTTCTCGAGCAGGTGCGTCTCGCGCGGGGGGACGTAGAGCAGGTCGCCGGGCCCGAGCTCGGCCTCCTGCTCGAGGTGCTCGCCCCAGCGCACGACGACGCGGCCGGAGAGCACCATCACCGCGCTCTCGCAGTTGGCGTGGTAATGCGGCCGCGAGCTGGCACCGGGCGGCACGCGGTGGACGCCCATGTAGATGTTGTGCGCGCCCGCGGTCGACTGCGACACCTCGGCGCCGCGCGTCGTCTCCTCGTGCTCGTCGGGCCTGATGACCTTCATCGGCGCAGACGCTATTCGCTCACAGCCCGTACGAGCGCCCGATCAGGTCGAGCATGATCTCGTCGGAGCCGGCGGCGATCCGGTTGAGCCGCAGGTCGCGCCAGGCGCGCTCGACGCCGTACTCGCTCATGTAGCCGGCGCCGCCGTGGATCTGGATGCACTCGTCGGCGACCTCGACCGCGGTCCGCGAGGCGTGCAGCTTGGCCATCGAGATCTCGCGCACGGGGTAGTGGCCGCCGGCGTGCAGCCACGCGGTGGAGTAGACGAGCTGACGCGCGCTCTCGAGCTTGGTCGCCATGTCGGCGAGCTTGTGGCGGATCGCCTGGAAGCGGCCGATCGGCCGGCCGAACGCCTCGCGCTGGCGGGCGAACTCGAGCGTCCGGTCGAAGGCCCTCTGCGCCCCGGCGACCGCTCCCGCGGCGCCGATCAGGCGCTCGCCCTGGAGCTCCCACATGACGTGGTAGAAGCCGCGGCCGACCTGGCCGAGCACCGCCGAGCCCGGCACGCGCACGTCCTGGAAGGCCAGCAGCGCCGTGTCGGAGGCGTGCATCCCGAGCTTCTCCAGGCGCCGCTCGCGCACCACCCCCGGCAAGTCCATCGGCACGAGGAACAGCGTGAAGCCCTCGTGGCCGGCGTCGGGGTCCGTCCTCGTCAGCAGCACGATCGCGTCGGCGCGGTGGCCGTTGGTGATGTACGTCTTCGAGCCGTTGATCACCCAGCCGTCGCCGTCGCGCACGGCGCGCGTCCTGATCCCCGCGACGTCGGAGCCCGCGTCCGGCTCGGTGATCCCCAGCGCGAGGATCCGCTCGCCGCGGATCGCGGGCACGACCCACTCGCGCTTCTGCTGCTCGCTGCCGAACGCGAGGATCGGCGGCATCGCCATGTCGGTGTGGACGGCGACGCCCATCCCCAGCCCGCCGCAGTCGGAGTGGACGATCTCCTCGGCGAGCACGATCGCCGTGTAGTAGTCGCCGCCCTGGCCGCCGTACTCCTCGGGCTTGTCGAGGCCGAGCAGCCCGAGCTCGCCCATGCGGCGGAAGACCCAGTCGGGGAACGTCGTCCGCTCCCACTCGACGGCGTGCGGCGCCAGCTCGCGCACGGCGAAGTCGCGGATCGACTCGCGCAGCGCGTCGTGCTCGTCGCCGAAGATGAAGTGCCGTCGCCGGGCGGCGAAGTCCGGCCTGAGGACGGCGTCGGACGCGCTCATGGCTTGGACCGTAGACCCTCGGCGCGCGTCTGCCAACGGGCCGCGCGAGCCGGGGCGCGGGGCCGACGCGCTAGCGTCGCCCGACCGATGCACCGCCGCAGCGCGCTCCTCGCCGCCGTGCCGCTCGTCGCGCTCGCCGCCGCGCTGGGCGGCTGCAGCGCCGAGGGCGTCTCGACCGCCGACGTGACCGTCCGCGCCGACGGCGTGCCGTTCACCTTCGAGGTCCCGCCCGAGTTCACCGACGAGCAGGTGGGCGAGCGCGACACGCGCGGCGACGTCGTGCTCGTGCGCGCGCTCGACAAGGTCGACGTGATCGCCGTGCGCCGCGTCGGCGGCGCGACGCTGCCGGCCGGCGACGTGCCCGGCCGCGTGCTCGGCAAGGCCGTCACCTCGCGCCTGCACGCGGTCCCCGGCGCGCCCGGCTGGGCGCTGGAGTGCCAGTGGACGGCGGCGCGGCGCGGGCACGTGCTCGACGCCTGCGCGAAGGCCGTCCGCACGCTGCGGCTGCGGTA
>DASZVK010000130.1:0-4471 GCA_035547175.1 Solirubrobacteraceae bacterium | reverse complement strand
GCCGGCTCGGCCGCCGGCGGCGCCGACACGTCGGCGTGGGTCGCGTCGCTGCGCGCCGCCGAGCAGCGGGCGCGCGCGGCCGAGCGGGCCGAGCTGCGGGACGGCCGCGCGCCGCTTCCCCCGATGCGCCTCTACGCCGAGCTGCGCGAGCTGCTCGACCGCGATGCGATCGTGGTCGTCGACGGCGGCGACTTCGGCTCGTTCGCGGGCCGCATGATCGACTCCTTCGTGCCCGGCTGCTGGCTGGACCCGGGGCCGTTCGGCTGCCTGGGGTCGGGGATCGGCTACGCGCTGGCGGCCAAGCTCGCGCACCCCGGCCGGCAGGTCGTGCTCCTGCTCGGGGACGGCGCCTTCGGCTTCCACGGGATGGAGTACGACACGCTCGTGCGCCACGGGGTCGACGTCGTCGGCGTGATCGGCAACAACGGCGTCTGGGCGCTGGAGAAGCACCCGATGGAGGCCGTCTACGGCTACTCCGTCGCCGCCGACCTGCGCCCGGCGACGCGCTACGACCGCGTGGTCGAAGCGCTCGGCGGCCACGGCGAGCTGGTCGAGCGCCCCGAGGACCTGCGGCCAGCGCTGGCGCGCGCGTTCGAGGCGGGGCTGCCGGCGCTGGTCAACGTGCTCACCGACCCGGCCGTCGCCTACCCGCGGCGCTCGAACCTCGCCTGAGCGCCTCGCCGGCTCCGCGGGTCCGGGTGAGCGCCTCGCCGGCTTCCTGGCCAGCGCCTGGCCGGCTCCCCGGCCCCGGCTCCCTGGCCCCATGAACTTTGGAAGCCGCCCGGGGGCGGCTTCCAAAGGTGGCCTCGACAGGACGGGCAGGGGTACGTGCCATGACGGGGCCGATCGGTGGCTCGGGCGGCGGGAGGCGCCGTTCGATGCGGCTACGCCCGAGCCTATGGGCCGAGTTCCATGACGACAGCGCCTTTCGGCGCTGACGCACGTCGCCCGGCCCCGGGAGTATCAGTGTGCCTTGCAAGGCGGACAATCAAACAAACGTCCAGTCAACGCCAGAATCTGGGGAGTTGTGCTACGAGGCGCCGGCGGCCTGCAGCGCCGCGCCGATGAGGATGTCGCGCTCCGAGGCGAGCACGACCTCGAGGCCGAACGCCGCCATCGCCTCGAGCAGGATCGCGATCCCGGCGACGATCGTCGCCGAGCGGTCCGGGTGCAGGCCACGGATGCGGCGGCGCTGCGCGGCGGTCATCGCCGCCGTTCGCGTGAGCAGCTCCTCGAGCGCCGAGCGGCGCAGCGGCTGGCCCTCGACGGCGTCGGGGTCGTAGGGCTCGAGATCGAGCAGCATCGCCGCGCACGAGGTCGGCGTGCCCGCGACGGCGATCGCGCGGTCGACGTCGGCGCGCGCGTACGGCGCGAAGGTCCGGGCGACGTCGGCGCGCAGGGCCAGCAGCTCGGCCGGCTCGCTCGGGTCGGCGTGCAGGTGACGCTCGGAGTGGCGCACGACGCCGACCTGCGTCGAGACGTGCGAGAGCAGCTGCTCGCCGCGCCCGACGACCAGCTCGGTCGAGCCGCCGCCGACGTCGACGACGAGCGTCGTGGCGTCGCGCTCGGAGGGCCCGTCGGCGCTGACCGCGCCGAGGTACGTCAGGCGCGCCTCCTCGTCGCCCGGGATCGTGCGCGCGTCGATGCCGAGCTCGTCGCGGATCGTCGCCAGCAGCGCCGGCCCGTTGGCGGCGTCGCGGGCCGCGCTGGTCAGCACGCCGGCCGTGCGCGTCACGCCCAGCTCGTCCATCGCCGCGCGGTAGGAGCGCAGCACGGCGAGCGTGCGCTCGACCGCGTCGCCGGCGAGCATGCCCGTGCGCTCGACGCCGCCGCCGAGGCGCGTGACCTGCGCGCGACGCTCGACGGGGCGCAGCGCGCCGTCGGCGCCGACGTCGGCGATCAGCAGGCGCGTCGAGTTCGTCCCGACGTCGACGACGCCGACCCGCCGGGGCCTCACGGCTCCCCGCGAGCGCGCGTCGCCGCCGGGTGCGGCATCGGCCTGCCGTCGAGCGCGGCCAGCAGGTTGTCGACGGAGAGGTCCGCCATCGCCCGGCGCGCCGTGTGCGTCGCCGAGCCGATGTGCGGCAGGACGAGCAGGTTCGGCGCCTCGAGCAGCGGGTCGTCGGGCGCCAGCGGCTCGGGGTCGGTGACGTCGAGGCCGGCGCCGCCGAGGTGGCCGTCGACGAGCGCGCGCCGCAGCGCGACCTGGTCGACCAGCCCGCCGCGAGCGGTGTTGACGAGGATCGCGCCCGGCTTCATCGCGGCGATCGCGCCGGCGTCGATCAGGTGGTGGGTCTGAGGCGTCAGCGGCGCGTGCAGGGAGACGACGTCGGCGTGGGCGAGCAGCGAGGGCAGGTCGTCGTCGCGACCGGCGAAGGCGACCTCCATGCCGAACGCGGCGGCGCGATCCGCGGTCGCGCGGCCGATCCGGCCCGGGCCGACGACGAGCAGCCGCGCACCGCGCAGCTCGAGGCCCAGCCAGCCCGTCGGGCTCCACGTGCGCCAGCCGCCCGAGCGCACCGCGGCGCTCGCCTGCGGCAGGCGCCGCGCGACGGCGAGCAGCAGCGCCATCGCGACGTCGGCGGTGGCGTCTGTGAGGACGTCGGGCGTGACCCCGACGGGGATCCCGCGCGCGGCCGTCGCGGCGAGGTCGATGTTGTCGCTGCCGATCGCGTAGTTGGCGATCGCCCGCAGCCCGGGCGCGGCGTCGAGCAGCCCGGCGTCGACGCGGTCGGTGAGCATGCACAGCAGGCCCGCGGCGGGCAGGACGAGCTCGCGCAGCTCGTCCGCCGACGGCGGCTCGTCGCCGGGCCAGAGCTTGACGTCGTGGGCGCGCGCGAGGCGCTCGAGCGCGTCGCCCGGAACGGCGCGCGTGACGACGACCAGAGCCATTGCCGCGGGATTCTCCCGCTCGAGCGGGCGGGACGCTCGCCGGTCGCGCTCGCGGGCACCGGCGGGTGCTCCGCGAGGCCGTCGGCCTCGACGCACCCCGCCATCGCACGCCGGCCGAGCTCGGCGCATTCGGCGCCGAGGGCGTTGCCTCGTCCGGCCCTGAGCGGCTACAATGAGGCCACGCCGCGGGGTGGAGCAGTCTGGTAGCTCGTCGGGCTCATAACCCGAAGGTCGCGGGTTCGAATCCCGCCCCCGCTATGAACGAAACGCCCGGAGATCCGGGCGTTTCGCGTTTCTCGGCGCGCGTGGTGGTCGACTCAGGTGGGGAGCGCCCCGGGAGGGCCGAGGATCTCGATGTCGTGCTCGTCGGCGAGGCGGCCGAGCAGCTCGGCGTCGGGCGGCGCGGTCGGCTGGGCCCAGAGCTCAGTCGCGTCGGTGGGCGTTCCGTAGGCGAGGGCGAGGCTGATGAAGTCGCCCGGGGTTGCGGTGACGAACCAGCGGGCAGGCGCGCCGCCGGTGACGCGGTAGGTGTGGGGCACGCCGCGCGGTGCCACGGCCGAGCGGCCGGCTGTGAGCACGACGGGGTCGGCATCGCCGATCCAGAGCGTCACCTCGCCGGCGACGACGTGAAAGCCCTCGTCGTCGCGGCGGTGGAGGTGCAGGGGCGGGGCGTCGTCGGCTCGGCCGAGCATCTCGACGAGACCGAAGCGCCCGTTGGTCTGCTCGGGAGCGAGGTGGACGTGGACGAGGTTGTCGATGAACTGCAGGCTGACGGGCATCGTGGCTCCGTTCCGTCGGGGTCCGGCTAGACTCCGGATCGGAGGCTTATACCTCCAGATCAGAGTCTCTGTCAAATAGGAAGCCATGCCCAAGCCATCTGCGCTCCCGTCGTTTGCCTACGTCGTCCTCGTCCTCGTCGGCGAGAGCGGCGCCGGCGCCCATGACATCGTGCGGATGATGCGCTCGGGGCGCTGGTATTGGTCGGCGTCCGAGAGCCAGTACTACGCCGAGCCCAAGCGGCTCGCGGCGCTCGGCTACCTGACCGCCCACACCGAGCCCGGGATCACCCGGCCGCGGACCGTGTACCGCCTGACCGGCGCCGGACGCGCGGCATTGCGCGATTGGCTCGCGCGCCCCAGCGGCCCGCCGCGCATCCAGGACGAGCCGATCGTGCGTCTGATGGCCGCCGAGTTCGTCGATCGCGAGATCACCCTTGCGGCGCTGTCACCGCTGCGCGCACAGCTCCGGGAAGCGCTCGACGACATCGCCGCCAACGAGCAGCGCGCGGCGGCCCTGCCGCACCGCGAACGGATGCTGCACATCAACCACCGGCTCGCCCGGCGCATGGTCGAGGCACACCGCCTCTGGCTCGACGAAGTCGAACAGGAGCTCGCCTCACAGCCCCCCGAGGGCTGACCCGACGGATTGCCCTCGTGGTGCTCCGCGCGTCAGACTGCGGCCCTCATCCGTCTGGGAATCGAGGAGAGCCATGTTTCGTGCTGAGGTGATCGGGTCGATGCTGCGCCCTGACTACCTGAAGGAGGGGAGGGCGGCGTTCGAGGAGGGCTCGATCTCGCCC
>DASZVK010000129.1:0-7541 GCA_035547175.1 Solirubrobacteraceae bacterium | reverse complement strand
CTGGCGCTCGCGGCGCGCGAGGCCGACGTCGTCAGCCTCAACCTGCTCAAGGCGCCGCGGCCGACCGACGCGGCCCTCGCCGAGCGCGTCGGCTGGGTGCGCGACGCGGCCGGGCCGCGCGCGGACGCGATCGAGCTCCAGCTCCCGCTGGCGGCCGTGATCGCGTTCGACGGCGCGCCCGCCGACGCGATCCGCTCGGCGCTCGCGGGCGGCGACCGCTTCCTCGCGACGCTGGCCTCGAGGCTCGACGTCGAGACGCTCGCGGCCTCGCCGCTCGTGCTCGCCGGCAGCACCGAGGCGATGGCCGAGCGGCTCGCCGGCCTGCGCACCGAGCACGGCATCGGCGCCGTGATGGTCCCGATGTCGCAGATGGAGGCGCTCGCCGCCGTGATCCCCCACCTCGCTGGAGCCCGCGCATGACCACGATCGTCGACCTCTCGCACGTCATCAGGCCCGATCCGCCCGACCTGCCGGACTTCCTGCGCAGCGAGGTCTCCTACGGCGACCACGCCGCCGGCGCGGCCGAGTTCGAGGCGCTGCTCGACGTCGACCGGCGGCTGCTGCTGCGCGGTGAGGGCCCGGCCGCCGAGCGACTGTCGCTGGGCACGCACAGCGCCACCCACCTCGACTCGCCCTACCACTACAACTCGACGATCCAGGGCGCCCCGGCGCAGACGATCGACGAGCTGCCGCTGGAGTGGTTCTTCGCGCCGGGCGTCGTCGTCGACGCCACCGGCCGCGAGGACGGCGACGCGGTCACGCTCGAGCAGATGCGGGCGGGGATCGCCGCGGCCGGCCACGACCTGCGGCCGCTGGACATCGTGCTCGTGCACACCGGCACCGACCGCTTCTACGGCGAGCGTGACTACATGCACCACGGGCCCGGCGTCACCGCCGAGGCGACGCGCTGGCTGTTCGAGCAGGGCGTCCGCGTGGTCGGCATCGACGCGTGGGGCTGGGACGCGCCGCTGCGCCTGCAGGCCGCGGTCGCGCGCGAGCGCGACGCGCCCGGCATCCTCTGGGCGGCCCATCAGGTCGACCTGCCCTACTCGCAGATCGAGCGCCTGACGAACCTCGCCGCGCTGCCGCCCACCGGCTTCCGCGTCGCCTGCTTCCCGCTGCGGATCGAGCGGGCCAGCGCCGCCCCGGCGCGCGTCGTCGCGATCCTCGACTGATACACATCCGGAGGACCCATGATCGTCGAACGAGCGATGCTCCACGTCACGCCCGGCGCCGAGGCCGACTTCGAGGCGGCCTTCGCGCAGTCGCGCGAGGTCGTCGCCCAAGCCGACGGCTTCCGCTCGCTGCGCCTGGCGCGCGGGATCGAGTCGCCGAGCACCTACCTGCTGCTGATCGAGTGGGACAGCGTCGAGGACCACATGACCGGCTTCCGCGAGTCCGAGCGCTTCGCGCAGTGGCGAGCGCCGATCGGCTCGTACTTCGCCCAGCCGCCCGACATGGAGCACTTCGAGCCCGTCGACGGGTAGGCGCCGAGCCCCGCCCAGCTTGTAGCTTGCGCTGGGTGAGCCAGGAGCATCCCGTCCCCACCGACCGCGCGCGCGAGCTGGTGCGCGGCGGGGTCGACTACCACATCCACATCTCGCCGGACTTCGTCGAGCGGCGGATCACCGACGTCCAGCTCGCCCGGCGCTGCCACGAGGTCGGCCTCGCGGGCTTCGGCCTCAAGTCGCACTACTCGTCGACCGCCGAGCGCGCCCAGGTCGTCGCCGAGGCCGTGCCCGACACGATCGTGCTCGGCGCGATCACGCTCAACGCGTCGGTCGGCGGGCTCAACGCGCTGGCCGTCGAGATCGCCGCCCGCGAGGGCGCGACGCTCGTCTGGTTCCCGACCGTCAGCTCGGTCAACGAGAGCCACGAGGTGCTCGAGGCCGATCCGAACGGCAAGGTGCCGGTCTGGGTGCGCTTCGAGCTGTCGCTGCGCGAGGCGGGCCTGAACCCGCCGACGGTCGCGGTCGTCGACGACTCCGGCGCGCTCGTCCCCGAGGCCGTCGAGGTGCTGCGCACGATCGCGCGCCACGACCTGGTGCTCAACACCGGGCACCTCTCGCGCGCGGAGATCGCCACGCTCGTCGACGGCGCCGTCGAGCACGGCGTGCAGCGGATCGTCGTCACCCACCCCGAGTTCCCCTCGCAGCGGATCTCGCCCGCCGACCAGGTCGAGCTCGCCCGGCGCGGGGCGCTGATGGAGCGCGCGTTCACGACGCCGTACACCGGCAAGTGCAGCTGGGAGGCGGTCTTCGAGGCCACGCGCGCCGTCGGCGCGCAGAGCACCGTGTGGTGCACCGACCTGGGCCAGGTCTTCCACCCGCCCGTCGAGGACGGGCTCGCCATCATGGCCGACATGCACCTGGAGGCCGGGTTCTCCGAGGACGAGATCCGCACGATGGCCGTCGAGAACACGAGGAGGATCGCGGGTGCCTAAGCGGGTGCAGGTCATCGGGGCGCACAGCGCCGACTTCGTCTGGCGGGCCGGCGGCGCCGTCGCCAAGGCCGTCGAGCTCGGCGGCGTCGCCGAGGTCATCGCCCTCTCCTACGGCGAGCGCGGCGAGTCGGGCGAGCTGTGGAAGCAGGAGGGCCAGACGATCGAGAACGTCAAGAAGATCCGCCACGCCGAGGCCGAGGCGGCCGCGGCGCACCTCGGCGCGACGTTCACCTGCCTGGACCTCGGCGACTACCCGCTGCAGATCGGCGGCGACGAGCTGCTGCTGATCGCCGAGCGCATCCGCGAGTTCGCCCCCGACGTGCTGATCACGCACACGGCGACGGACCCCTTCAACCCCGACCACCCGATCGCCTACACGGCCGTCGACCGCGCGCGCAGCCTCGCCGCCGGCGCCGGCGTGCCGAGCGCGTTCGGGACGATCAAGCCGCCGCAGCTGTTCCTGTTCGAGCCCCACCAGCCCGAGCTGTGCAGCTTCACGCCGACCGTCCACGTCGACATCACGTCGGTCTGGGAGCGCAAGCTCGCGGCGATGGGCGAGATGAAGGCCCAGCAGTACCTGCAGACCTACTACGCCCAGCGCGGCGAGCAGCGCGGCAACCACGCGCGGCGGGCGTCGGGCATCCAGGAGGTCAAGTACGGCGAGTCGTTCATGCGCGTCGTGCCGCAGGTCGTGGAGGAGCTGTGAGCGCGACCGCCGAGCAGCTCGCCGAGCTGGCCCGCCTGGGCAGCGCCACCGTCTACGAGGCCGGCGGCCGCGGCGGCTACGTCGACTGCGACCTGCACCAGATCGTCCCCGGCTCGCGCGTCGCCGGCCCGGCGCGGACCGTGCTCTGCGGCCAGGACGACAACCTCATGGTCCACGCCGCGATGGCGGCCGTGCAGCCGGGCGAGGTGCTGGTGCTGACGATGCCCGAGGCGCGCCCGGTCGCGCTCGTCGGCGACCTGCTCAACACGCAGGCCAAGGTGCACGGCGCTGCGGGAATGCTGATAGCCGCTTCCGTGCGGGATACGGAGGAGCTGCGCGAGATGGGCGTGCCAATCTGGGCCCAGTGGATCCGCGTCAAGGGAGCGACCAAGGACAAGGTCGGCGAGCTCGACGTCCCCGTGACCGTCGGGGGACAGGTGATCGAGCCGGGTGACATCGTCGTCGCCGACGCCGACGGCGTCGCGATCGTGCCGGCGGGGCGCGTCGACGAGGTCCTGGCCGCGTCGCTCGCGCGCGAGGAGAGGGAGGCGGTCAAGCGCGGGAGGCTGCAGGCCGGAGAGTTGTCATACGAGATCGACGGCCTGCGGGCCGTCGTGGAGGCTGGATCATGAGCGTTCCCCCCAACCTTGCCCACCTCGGCCCGGTCGAGCTGTTCTCGCCCAAGCCGGCCGAGAGCCTGGCCTTCTTCACCGACGTCATGGGCATGGAGATCGAGCACCAGGAGGGCCAGGCCGTCTTCCTGCGCGGCTGGGGCGACTACCAGCGCTGGTCGCTGAAGCTGACCGAGTCGGACACGAACGGCATGGGCGTGCTCGGCCTGCGCGCCTGGAACCAGGAGGCGCTCGAGCAGCGCGTGGCGCTGGTCGAGGCGACCGGCCTGGGCCTGGGCTGGAACGACGGCGAGCACGGCCGCGGCCCGTCGTACCGCTTCCGCGACCCGAGCGGGCACTACTTCGACCTCTACTACGAGGTCGAGCGCTACGAGGCGCCCGAGCACCTGCGGCCGTCCCTGAAGAACCAGCCGATGAAGTACACGGGCAAGGGCGTCTGCGTCAAGCGCCTGGACCACATCAACGTGCTCGCCTCCGACCCGGGCGCCAACCGCGCCTTCGCGGTCGACACGCTCGGCTACCGGCTCTACGAGCAGGTGATCCTCGACGACGGCACCGAGGCCGGCGCCTGGATGAGCCTCTCGACGGCCGCCCACGAGCTGATCTACACGCACGACGCGAGGGAGCTCGACGGTCGCCTGCACCACGTCGCCTACTGGGTCGACAGCCGCGACGACCTGCTGCGCGCGGCCGACATCTTCCTCGAGAACGACGTCTACATCGAGGCCTCGCCGGCCAAGCACGCCGTCTGCCAGGGCATGTTCCTCTACGGCTACGAGCCGGGCGGCAACCGCGTCGAGGTCACGACCGGCGGCTACATGGTCTACGACCCCGACTATCCGACGATCAGGTGGACCGAGGCCGAGCGCAAGCTGGGCCAGGCGTGGCGCAACAAGACGATCGAGTCGTTCCACACCTACGGCACGCCCGAGGGCGGTCTCGCCGAGCTGCCCGAGCCGCAGGTGCCGGTCGCGGCGTAGCGCCGAGCGCCGGAGCCCCGCCGGCCGCCCGCGCCCGGTCGCCGGCGGGGGTGGGCCGAGTCGACCCGGACAGTCCTGGTCAAGTCGGCCCACCCGGCTCGAGCGAGCCGGGTGGCCGCCCGCGCTAGGGCTTGGCCGCCGACGCGGCGGCGCCGCCACCCGGCGGCAGGGCCTTGGCGCCCGACGCCTTCGCGGCGGCCTCCTCGGCGAGCGCCTTGCGCTCCTCCTCGGCGGCGGCCAGCGCCTTGGCGTGGTGGTCGCGGTGCAGGAACGTGTTCTGCCAGGCGCTCGTGCGCGCGAGCGCGTTGTCCTTGATGACGACCGGCCCGTCGAGCATCGTCAGCTCCTCGCCGTAGGGCTTGAGGCGGTCGTAGGCGCGCGCCCAGATGCAGAGCTTGTCGCCGACCTCGCACAGCGACCCCGGGCGGGTGCCGCCGCAGGGGCCGTTGCGCTGGTTCTTCGCGCACTGGGACTCGGGGCACAGGTAGGCGATGTCGGGCAGCGAGCAGTCGCCGCAGTCGCGGCACTCGAACAGCGGCACCTTGTTGGCCTGCTCGGCCATGTGCAGGGTCTTGCCCACCCACTTGGGCGCCTTCTCGACGCCCTCGTAGAGCTTCGTGCCGAGCTTGAAGAGCGGCGCGTCCTCGGCGAACACGGTGTTGTGCATGCCGCGCGAGAAGCGGTAGCGCAGCGGCGCGCCGTGGCCCCTGCGGCGTCCCTCCAGCGACTTCGCGTACTCGGGGTTGAGCCGGTCCGACGACAGGCCGGTCCGCTCGTCGCGGTCGTAGAAGTACCACTCGCCCGGCTCCTCGTAGTCGATCGTCCGGGCCAGCTCGCGCCAGGAGTCCCAGCCGTAGGCGTCGGCGCGGTCGAGGATGTCGAGGTAGTCGGCGGCCTCGAGGTGGCCGCCGATGTAGGCGCCGCGGTAGCCCAGGCCCCGGGCGACGACGACCTGGCGCGCGGCGAGGTCGTGGAAGAAGCCCTTGCCGCCGTCGGGCTTCTCGGACTCGCGCATGATGGCCTCGAGCAGCCGGTCGCTGACGCGGCAGCCGGGCACGCGGTTGGCGTTGAACGCCCGCGCCGCGCCCTTCGCCAGCACGTAGACGTTCGCCAGCACGGGGATCTCGCCGAGGCCGTTGTTGTGCATCCAGCGCAGCAGCTCGTCGTCCTTGCGGGCGTTGTAGCCGACCTGGTTGATGATCCAGCGGGCGCCGTTGTCGACCTTCTTGCGCAGCTTGAGCAGCTGCGGGACGACCTCGTTCTCGTTGGCCTTGTGGTTGGTCACCACCGCGCCCATGAAGAACTCGAGGCCCTCCTGCTCGTTGAGGTCCGTGTACATCCGCAGCAGGCCGACCGCGTCGATGTCGAAGACGCCGGCCGAGACGCCCTGGAAGCCGCTGACCGGCACGTCGCCCGACAGCGCGAGCACGTTCCAGTAGCCCTCCGAGGCGAGCTTGTAGGCGCGGCTCTGCAGCGCGTTGCGGTTCCAGTCCTTGCACGCGAGGTGCAGGCAGACCTCCTGGCCGCGCGCCCGCAGGTCGGCGGCCATCGTGTCGGCCGTGATCATCGCGCTGCCGGCCGGGTTGTCGGTCATGTTCATCAGGTCGATGCGCGGGTGCCCGGCGAGCTCCTGCGCGATCGCGAGCTGGCGCGAGGCGCGCGGCGAGGTGATCACGCCGCGGCTCGTGACGAGCTCGATCCCGGTGATGAACCTGTCCGTCTCGGTGAGCAGGTGCCTGAGCGACGGCTTGCCGCCGCTCATCCGTGGGCGCTCCCGATGCCCGCGGCCTCGCAGACCCGGGGGACGGCGTCGGCCTCCCAGCCCGGGGCCATGATGTGCACGCCCGAGACGCCGTGGATCTCCCGCACCGCCCGGGCGACGTCGGCCGCGACCTGCGCGCCGGCCTCCTTGGCCTCGTCGCCCTGCAGCCCGGCGAGCCGGGCGAAGGTGGGCTCGTCGACCTCGATGCCGGGGATGTGCTCGTGCATGTAGCGCAGCATCCGCTCCGACCGCGGCGGCATGACCCCGACGAGCACGGGCGCCCGCTGCGGGATGCCCGCCGCGACGACGGGCTCGAACCACTCGGCGAAGCGCCCGACGTCGTAGACGACGTTGGTCTGCAGCAGGCCGACGCCCGACTCGAGCTTGCCCTCGATGCGCTCGATCGTGTCGACGAGCGGGTTGGCCGCGCCGGCGATCAGGAACGACGTCGGCATCTGCAGCTCCTCGCCGGCGCGCATCGCGCCGCCGTTCATCGACGTGATCAGCCGCGCCAGGCCGAGCGAGTCGACGTCGCCGACGCGCGTGGCGATCCCCTCGTAGGGGCCGACCTTGAGCGGGTCGCCGCTGAGCGCGAGGATCGTGCGCACGCCGATCGCCCAGGCGCCGAGCAGGTCGGACTGGAGCGCCATGACGTTGCGATCGCGGCCGGTCATCTGCATGATCGGCTCGAGGCCCTCGTCGATCATCAGCGTCGCGGCGGCGAGCGGCGACATCTTGACCGAGGCCGCCTGGTTGTCGGTGACGTTGGCGGCGTCGACGTGGGCGGCCAGCGCGCGGGCGGCGGCGCGCACGTGCGCGCCGTCGGGCTCCGCGGGCGGGCCGAGCTCGGCCGTGACGACGAACCGGCCGGAGCCGAGGGCAGCTTCGAGCATGTCGGTGAGGTGGTGTCGGGGTTAGTGCGGCGCCCCGGCCCCGGCGAGCGCGGCCCCCGCCCCGGGCGGGCGCAGGTACGCATCGCGCTGGCGGGCGGTCAGGACGACCGTGTTGGAGCCCTCAC
>DASZVK010000128.1:0-5409 GCA_035547175.1 Solirubrobacteraceae bacterium | reverse complement strand
GGCGGCGTCTACGGCAAGGCGGTCCACCGGGCCGCCTCGAAGCGCTCCCCGGCGCACGCGACCCCGCGCATCGTCACGCCCCGGCGCAAGTACAAGACGACGGCCCTCGGCACGCGCCTGCCGCTCAAGCAGACGATGCGCGGCAGCGACGTCAAGGCGCTCCAGCAGGACCTCTCGACGCTCGGCCAGACGCTCGACGTCGACGGCGAGTTCGGCCCCGCCACGACGCAGGCGCTGATGGCCTGGGAGGCGTCGGCCGCGCGCCCCGCCGACGGCGTGCTCGACGCCGACGACCTCGCCGCGCTGACCGGCGCCGTCGCCACCGCGACGGTGGCGTCGACGAGCACGCCCGCGCCGCCAACCGCGCCGCTGGCGGCGACGATCGGTCCCGACGGCCTCGCCGTGGCGCCCGCCGGCGCGCCGCCGGCCGTCGTCGCGTTCATCGCCGCCGCCAACGTGATCGCCACGACGCCGTACGTCTACGGCGGCGGGCACAAGTCGTTCGCCGACACCGGCTACGACTGCTCGGGCTCGGTCTCCTACGCGCTGCACGGCGCGGGCCTGCTCGACTACTCGCTGACCTCCGGCGAGCTCGAGTCCTACGGCCAGCCCGGCGTCGGCCAGTGGATCACGATCTACGCCAACGCCGACCACACGTTCGCCGTCGTGGCCGGGATCCGCTTCGACACCAGCGGGCAGGCGAAGGGCGGCACGCGCTGGCAGCCGCTGGCCACCCGATCGAACTACACGGGCTACGTCGTGCGCCACCCGGCCGGGCTCTGACGCCGCCTCGGCGCGCCCGAAGCTTGGCAGTACGTTGCATCGCGGCGGTATAAATGCGCCGGGATGGCCTCCGACGTCGACGTCCGCCTCGACCGCCTGACCAAGCGCTTCGACGACGTCGTCGCCGTGGACGACGTGTCGCTGGACATCGAGCGCGGCGCGTTCGTCGCGTTCCTGGGCCCGTCCGGGTGCGGCAAGACGACGACGCTGCGCATGATCGGCGGCTTCGAGGTGCCCAGCGAGGGTCGCATCCTGCTCGGCGAGCAGGACGTCGTCGGCGTCCCCTCCCACAAGCGCGACGTCAACACGGTCTTCCAGTCCTACGCGCTGTTCCCGCACCTGTCGATCTTCGAGAACGTGGCCTTCGGCCTGCGCCGCAAGGGCGTCAAGGGCGACGAGCTGCGCCGTCGCGTCGGCGAGGCGCTCGAGCTCGTCGGCCTCGGCGACGTTGGGCGCCGCCGCCCGGCCCAGCTCTCCGGCGGCCAGCAGCAGCGCGTCGCGCTCGCCCGCGCGCTCGTCAACCACCCGCGCGTGCTGCTGCTCGACGAGCCGCTCGGCGCGCTGGACCTCAAGCTGCGCAAGCAGATGCAGCTCGAGCTCAAGCGCATCCAGAGCGAGGTCGGCATCACCTTCGTCCACGTCACGCACGACCAGGAGGAGGCGATGACGATGGCCGACCAGATCGTGGTGATGAACAACGGGCACATCGAGCAGGTCGGCACGCCGACCGAGCTCTACGAGCACCCCGCGACGGCGTTCGTCGCCGGCTTCCTGGGCGTGTCCAACCTGCTGGCCGCGACCGTCGCCGGGCCCGACTCGGTGACGCTGCGCGACGGCACGCGGGTGACGGTGCCCGCCGAGCGCCTGGCCGGCCACAGCGGCGAGGTCGCGATCGGCATCCGCCCCGAGAAGCTGCGGCCCGTCGCCGACGGCGAGGCCAACCGGATCGACGGCGTCGTCGCCGAGCGCGCCTACATCGGCGTCTCGACGCAGTACGTCGTCGACACCTCGGCCGGCCTCGTCAGCACGTACGTCCAGAACGACCATCCCGACGCGGCCTCGCTGCGGCCGGGCGATCGCCTCAGCCTCGGCTGGGCGCCAGACTGCACCTTCGTCGTCGATCTTCCGGAGGGACTCGCATGACCGCACCGATGACCCGCAAGCAGCTCCTCCGTCGTGCCGCGGCCGGCGCCGGCGCGCTGACGCTGCCCGGCCTGCTGTCGGGCTTCGATCCCGCCGAGGTGCTCGCCGCCGGCAAGCCGTTCGCCGGCAAGACGCTGCGCTTCTCCAACTGGCCGCTCTACATCGACGTCAACGAGAAGAGCAAGCAGCACCCGTCGCTGCAGCAGTTCACCAAGCAGACCGGGATCAAGGTCGCCTACACCGAGGACATCAACGACAACGCGCAGTTCTTCGGCAAGATCGAGGGCCCGCTCTCGCGCCACCAGGGCGTCGGCCGCGACCTCGTCGTGATGACCGACTCCTCGGGCCTGCCGGCGCGCATGATCCAGCTCGGCTGGCTGGAGAAGCTCGACAAGAAGCTGATCCCGAACATCAAGAACCTGCAGCCCACCCAGCGGCATCCGTCGTGGGACCCGCAGCGCAACTACAGCCTGCCGTGGCAGTCGGGCATGACCGGGATCGGCTTCGACCCGAAGAAGACCGGCGGTCCGGTCAACACGGTCAGCGAGCTGCTCGACAACAAGAAGCTCAAGGGCAAGGTCACGTTCCTGACGGAGATGTCCGACACGATCGGCCTCGTCATGCTCGACAACGGCGACGACCCTTCGAAGGTGACCAACAAGACCTTCAACCGGGCGGTCCAGCGGATCCAGAAGGCCGTGAACTCCGGGCAGATCCGCCAGTTCACCGGCAACGACTACGCGCCGCTGCTGGCCAAGGGCGACGTCTGGGCGTGCCTGGCCTGGTCGGGCGACATGGTCCAGCTGCAGGCCGATCACCCGGGGCTCAAGTGGGTCCAGCCGACGCGCGGCGCGATGGTCTGGACGGACAACATGCTGATCCCCAAGGGCGGCAACGTCCAGCTCGCCTCGACGTACATGAACTTCTGCTACCAGCCGAAGATCGCGGCCGAGATCGAGGACTACGTCAACTACATCTGCCCGGTCGTCGGCGCCGACAAGGTCCTGCGCAAGACCGACCCGGACGTCGCGAAGAACACGCTGATCTTCCCGACGCAGAAGATGTTCAAGAACGCACACCAGTTCGACGCCAAGGCGAGCCAGAACGCGGGCTACAAGGCGGCGTTCCAGAAGCTCATCGGCGCGTAGCGGCCCTTGACGGCACTGCGTCTGAGGCGCTGGGTCACGCCCTGGCTCCTGATGGGGCCGGGGCTCGCGGTCCTGCTCCTGTTCTTCGTCGTGCCGATGTACTACCTGGCGCACCAGTCGCTGGAGACCGGGTCGCTGGAGGTCGGCTACACGTTCAAGTGGGCGTGGCACAACTACTCCGACGCGATCAGCTCCAACCACCAGCAGCTGCTGCGGTCGCTGAGCTACGCGGCGATCTCGACCGGCATCGCGGTCGTCGTCAGCTACCCGCTCGCCTACTGGATCGCGTTCCGCGGCGGGCGCTGGAAGAACCTCTTCCTGCTGCTGGTGATCGCGCCGTTCTTCGTGACCTACCTGATCCGCACGCTGGCCTGGGAGACGATCCTCGCCGACGGCGGCCCGGTCGTCGGCGTGCTGCGCTGGCTGCACGTGCTCGGCGGCGACGGCCGCCTGCTGGCGACCTCGGCGGCCGTGATCGCCGGCATCACCTACAACTTCATGCCGTTCATGGTGCTCCCGCTCTACGCGAGCCTGGAGCAGATCGACGTGCGCCTGCTGGACGCCGCGCACGACCTCTACGCGAGCCGGCGGCTGTCGTTCCTGCGCGTGACGCTGCCGCTGTCGCTGCCGGGCCTGTTCGCCGGCACGCTGCTGACGTTCATCCCCGCCGCCGGCGACTTCATCAACGCCCAGCTGCTCGGCACGCCCAAGCAGTACATGATCGGCAACGTCATCCAGTCGAAGTTCCTGGAGCTGACGGACTACCCGCAGGCGGCCGCGCTGTCGTTCGTGCTGATGGCGGCGATCCTGCTCGTGGTCCTGGTCTACGCCCGGATCCTCGGGACGGAGCGGCTGACCGGGTGACCGCCAGCGTCGAGCCGATGCCGCTCCCCGCGCAGCGCGGCACGGCGCTGTCGCGGGCGCTCGAGCGGGTGCGCCACTGGGTGCTGCCCGCCTACGCGGGGCTCGCGCTCGCGTACCTGTTCCTGCCGATCGCGATCGTCATCGCGTTCTCGTTCAACGACCCGAAGGGGCGCTTCAACTACACCTGGAGCGGCTTCACGTTCAAGAACTGGGCACACCCGTTCGCGGTGCCGGGGATCGGCAGCGCGCTGCGGATCTCGCTGGAGATCGCGCTGATCTCGAGCGTCGTCGCGACCGCGCTGGGCGCGCTGATGGCGCTCGGGATGATGCGCCACCGCTTCCGCGGCCGCGGGCTGATCAACACGCTCGTCTTCATCCCGATGACGACGCCCGAGATCGTCATGGGCTCGTCGCTGCTGACGCTGTTCTTCCAGAAGTGGCCGCTGATCGGCTACTGGCACCTCGGCTTCGGGACGATCCTCGTCGCCCACATCACGTTCAACATCAGCTACGTGGTCGTCACCGTGCGGGCGCGCCTGGCGGGCTTCGACAACCACGTCGAGGAGGCCGCGCACGACCTCGGCGCCGATGGCTGGACGACGTTCTGGAAGGTCACGCTGCCGCTGATCGCCCCCGGGGTGCTGGCCGCCGGCCTGCTCGCCTTCGCGCTGTCGGTCGACGACTTCGTGATCACGTACTTCAACTCCGGCGAGACGACCACGTTCCCGCTGTTCGTGTGGGGCGCGGCCCGCGTCGCGACGCCGCCCCAGATCAACGTGATCGGGACGATGATCTTCGTGGTCGCGGTCGGCATCGCGCTGACGAACGTGATCGCCCAGGGCCGCCGCGCGCGGCGCATCGCCGCCGCCTAGAACGGGCGTCCGCAGGAGCGGCTGCAACGGTCAAGGAGCGGGCCGCGCGGTCGATCTTGCGGGAATCATGGTCGTCCCCCTGCTCGTGTCGATCGCGCTGCTGCTCGTCGTCCTCGCCGCCCTCGCGGCTCGCCATCGCGTCCTGTCGGGTCGCCTGGCCGTGCTCGACGAGGCGGTGCGCGCGGCGGCCGACGAGCGCGACCGGCTCGGCCGGGAGCTCGACCGCGTCGGCAGCACCGACGCGGCCACGGGCCTGGGCAACCGCAGCCGCATGGAGGCCGAGCTGCCGCGCCTGCTGGCGCAGGCCGACGAGCGCCTGTCGAGCGTCGGCGTCGTCCTGATCGAGATGGACGGCCTGCGCGCCTACGAGGAGTCCAACGGCGCCCTGGCGACGGAGCGGCTCGTGCGCAGCGCCGTCGCGACGTGGAGCGAGCTGCTGCGCCACGACGACCGCCTCCTGCGCCTCGACGAGGAGGCCTTCGCGGCGCTCCTGCCCGGCTGCTCGATCGTCAACGCCGAGCGCGTCGCGGCGCGGCTGGCCGACGCGGCCGGCGCGGAGTGCCGCTGCAGCGCCGGCGCGGCCGCCTGGGACGGGTCGG
>DASZVK010000127.1:0-7058 GCA_035547175.1 Solirubrobacteraceae bacterium | reverse complement strand
GGCGCGCGCGGCGCGCGACCGCCGTGCGCGCGTGGTGCTCGAGCCGCCGGCAGGCCGCGAGCGCGTCGGCGCGCGCCTCGCCGACGTCGACCGGCACGGCGGCCTCGGCGGCGTGCGTCGGCGTCGAGCAGGAGACGGCGGCGACGTCGTCGATCAGCGTGCGGTCGCCGTGGTGCCCGACCGACGCGATCACCGGCGTGCGCAGCATCGCGACCGTGCGGCAGAGCGTCTCGTCGCAGAACGCGAGCAGGTCGGCGAGCGAGCCGCCGCCGCGCGCGACGACGATCGCCTGCACCTCGTCGAGCGCGGCCAGGTCCTGGAGCGCCCGCGCGATCAGCGGTGCGGCGTGGCGGTCCTGGACGGGGACGAACGCCCACACCAGGCGCCCGGCCCAGCCGCGGCGGCGCAGCCCGGCGAGCACGTCGTCGCGCGCCCTGCCGCCCTCGCCGGTGACGACGCCGATGCAGCGCGGCAGCGACGGGCGGGGCAGCAGCTTCTGGGGCTCGAACAGCCCCTCGGCGCCCAGCGCGCGGCGCAGCGCCTCGACCTGGGCCAGCAGGTCGCCCTCGCCGGCGACGCGCACGCCGGTGACGGCGAACGAGAACGCGGGCGACGCCGTGCGGCTGCCGGGGTAGTAGTCGGGCCCGCCGGCGACGACGACCTGGACGCCGTCGCGCAGCGCGCCCGGCGGCAGGCCGAGCGCGTCGAGCGCGTCGCGCCACATCGAGCACGGCACCGCGCCCTCGCCGTCACGCAGCTCGAAGTAGACGCGCGCGCGGCTGGCGCGCAGGTCGGCGACCTCGCCGAACAGCTGCACGCGGGCGCGCCTGCGCAGCTCGTCGCGCAGCACGGCCGCGTAGCGGCCGACCGGGAACGGCCCGCTGAGCCGCACGCCCTCGATCCCCGCGGGACGTGGGGCGGGGCCGGGCACGCCGCTAGTGGTCGGGCGCGCCGGCGGCGAACGCGTCGGCCGCCGCCACGGGGTCCAGCGACGGCAGCGGGCGCAGCGCCTCGTCGGTGCCGACGCCGCGCGCCTCGCCCAGGCGGCCCAGCCGGACGAGCTCGGCCATCGCCCGCTCGCCCGCCAGGCGGGCCTCGTCGTCGGCGGGCAGGTCGGCGACCAGCTTCGCGATCCGGTTGCGGATCTGCAGCGCGAAGTGCGGCGTGGCCGCTCCGGTGAGCTGGCGGATGTCCTCGAGCGTGACGGCGGAGCTGGCGCGCTCGGCGCGGTCGGGACGCTCTGCTTCGCTCACGGCGCGGATCGTAGCGTCCGCCCGATCGGACGCGATTCGCGCAAGGAGCGGCGCCGCGCGCGTCGAAGTCGATCGCACGTGCAAGCGACCGCGACGTTGTGTAGGGTCGCGCAAACCGATACGCCGAATCCGCGGATGTCCGCGGACCGGGGGACCCAGTAGTCGGGGCGAATCTCGTTGTGGTGGCGAGAGACGCAGGCTCTTTCAGCGTCAGCCCGTCAGCTAACCCCGGAGGCCGACGAAAGAGGTGGTGGATGCGGGCTCGCCCGTGCTTGACGACGATGCTGGCCGTGCTGGGGACGCTCGTCCCGGCCGGAGCCGCTCTCGGATCCACAGGCGCGGCGGTCTACCACTCGACCAACATCCCGGCGACCCCGACCGACGCGCCGGTGGTCACCTCCGCCAGCCCCTCCGCCGGCCTCGGCGGCCAGGTCTTCAACACCGCCAACCCCGCCGACCAGCCGCTCGTCGACGGCTACCTCGCGGTGATCCTGCCGGACGGCACCGCCGCGGCGCCGTCGCTCGCCCCGGCGGCCGTGCAGAACGCGATCTGGGCGGCGAACAAGATCATCGGCAAGCCGTACCGCTACGGCGGCGGGCACCGCTCGTTCCGCACGATCGCCTCGGGCTACGACTGCTCGGGCGCGGTCTCGCAGCTGCTGCACGGCGGCGACCTGCTCAACACGCCGATGGACTCGGTCGACCTGGCGAGCTGGGGGCAGTCGGGCAAGGGCGACTGGATCACGGTGTACACGAACCCGTCGCACGCCTACGTCGAGATCGCCGGCGTCCGGCTGGACACCAGCGCCGCCGGCGACCTGAGCAACGAGAAGGGCCCGCGCTGGCGCCCGCTGCTGAAGTCCAGCAAGGGCTACAAGAAGCGCCACCCGGTCGGCCTGTAGGCTGGACCTCTCCGTAAGCGTCTCTTCGAGGAGGGCTGATGCCCGGCATCGGCGGCCGTTTCTCCACCGTCGTCAAGGCGAAGGTGTCCAAGTTGCTCGACCGGGCCGAGGACCCGGCCGAGACGCTCGACTACAGCTACCAGAGGCAGCTCGAGTCGCTGCAGAACGTCAAGAAGGGCATCGCCGACGTCGTCACGGCGAAGAAGCGCCTGCAGATGCAGAGCGAGAAGCTCGAGCAGTCGGTCGTCAAGCTCGACACGCAGGCGCGCCAGGCGCTCGCGGCCGGCAACGAGGACCTCGCGCGCACCGCGCTGGAGCGC
Organism: Solirubrobacteraceae bacterium; assembly: GCA_035547175.1. Classification (GTDB taxonomy): domain Bacteria; phylum Actinomycetota; class Thermoleophilia; order Solirubrobacterales; family Solirubrobacteraceae; genus BP-464. Next base: position 4,583 of record DASZVK010000127.1, on the reverse strand, counting down.
AAGCAGGGCGTCCAGGCCGAGCTGCAGTCGCTCGACTCGCAGGTCGCCGAGCTCGAGGCCCAGCAGGAGAGGCTGACCGACTCCGAGCAGAAGCTGCGCGCCAAGATCGAGGCCTTCCGCACCAAGAAGGAGGTCATCAAGGCGCAGTACTCGGCCGCGGAGGCCCAGGTGCGGATCTCCGAGGCGGCGACCGGCGTCGGCGAGCAGATGGCCGACGTCGGCCTGGCGATGCAGCGCGCGATGGACAAGACCGAGCAGATGAAGGCGCGCGCCGACGCCGTCGGCGAGCTGGAGGCCAGCGGCGCCTTCGAGGACCTGACCGCGCTCGGCTCGGGCGAGGACGACATCGACCGCCAGCTGCGCGAGCTGACGACCACGTCGCAGGTCGACGACGAGCTGGCCAAGATGAAGGCCGAGCTCGGCGGCGGCTCGAGCGCGCCGGGCGGCGAGCTGGGCGACGGCTCGGCGGAGCCGGCCGACCCCGCGGAGCCGGCGTCGTGATCGTCCGCATCGCGACGGAGGGCCAGTACGACGTTCCCGACGAGACCCTGGCGAGGCTCAACGACCTCGACAACGCCTGCGTCGACGCCGTCGGAGCCGGCGACGAGGCGCGCTTCCAGGGCGCCTTCGCCGAGCTGCTCGCGCTCGTGCGCGACGCGGGCACGCCCGTCGCCGAGGACGAGCTCGTCGAGTCCGCCCTGATCCTGCCGCCGCCCGACCTCTCCCTCGAGGAGGCCGGGGAGGAGTTCTCGGGCGACGGCCTGCTGCCCGACGACTAGCCCTCGCCGAGCGCGCGCCGCTCCCACTCCGAGGGCGTGAAGGCGGCCCCGCGCGGGGCGCCGACGACGAGCACGACCGTGCCCGGCTCGAGCGCCGTCGCCGTGCGCCGCGTCTGCGGGTCGACGGCGATCAGCGTCCCGGCGTCGGCGTCGGCCTGCTCGTCGCCGACGACGAAGCGGGCGCGGCCCGAGAGGACGACGTAGAGCTCCTCGTGGCCGTCGTCGACCTCGTCGTGGTCCTCGACGACCAGATCGCCCGGCTCGCGCCCGTGCCAGAGGTTGACGCCGAAGGCGCCGATGCCGAGCAGGTGGCGGACCGGGCTCCACGCCGCGGCGTCGGGCCCGTCGGGCTCGAGCACCTCGACGCGGCCGAGGTCCAGGCGCCTCATCGGACGATCGCCAGCCGCGCGGCGCGGCGCAGCGGGCCGCCACTCGAGACGCCCGCGTCGCGCAGCTGCCCGGCGCGCAGGCGCAGCAGGTCGACCGCCGCCGCGGCGTGCGCGAACGGGTCGGACACGGCGCCGCCGTCGGCGACGGCGACGGCCGCGATCACGCGCCCGTCGACCTCGGCGACGAGGTGGGCGCCGGGCGCGAGCCTGCGCCCCTCCATCTGCTCGAGGGCGGTGACCGCGTCGGCGTCGCGCCCGCCGGCGAGGCGGATCGCGACCGTCGCCCTCGGCGTCAGGCCGCGATGGAAGCCGTCGTCGATGGGCGCGCGGCGGCGTGGCGAGGGCTCCGACGGACGGGCCAAGATCATTCCTAGGTGGCTGGGAAACACGGTGATCCTCTCCTCGTCTTAGTAACCTGCTTGAGATAATAGCCGGTGACGCTAACCTGTCAAGGGCAAATGATGGTTATTCGGTTCCATGAGTAGCAACGCCGCTCCGGGCGCGCTGGACGTCGTCCGGCGCTTCGTCAACACGTTCGACGCCGAGGACCTCGCCGAAGCGCTCGACTCGCCCGCGGCGCTGGCGCGCTGGCTACGGCAGAACGGCCTGGCCGACGGAACCGTGAGGCCCTCGCGCGAGGACCTGCTGCACGCCTACGCGCTGCGCGAGGCGCTGCGCGCCGTGCTCGTCGCCCACCACGGCGAGCCGCTCGATCCGCACGTGCCGCCGTTCCTCGACGAGGCCGCGCGCCGCGCGCGCCTGGCCGTGCGCTTCGACGCGCACGGCGACGCCCGCGTCGTCGCCGAGGCCCCCGGCGTCGACGGCGCGCTCGGCCGGCTGCTGGCGATCGTGCACGACGCGATCGGCCAGGGGACGTGGGAGCGCCTGAAGGTCTGCCCGGCCGACGACTGCCAGGTCGCGTTCTACGACCGCTCGCGCAACCGCAGCGCGGTGTGGTGCGACATGAAGGTCTGCGGCAACCGCGCCAAGGCGCGCGGCTACCGGGCGCGCAGGGGCGGGGCGGGCGCCTAGGCCTGCGGCACGCCAGGTGGTCGCGGTTAGGCACGACTATCGGGCCTAACGTCGGCCACCCCTGGGGCGGGCTCTCAGATCGGCGCGCCCCAGAGGGGGAACCAGCGCTCGAGCTCGCGCTCGACGGGCAGCGAGGCGCCGATCTGGGCCCGCAGGCGCAGCTCGCGCTCGTTCGAGCGCTGCTTGTCGGGGTGGGTGGGATCCGGGTCCGGCACGAACGGGTACCAGGCGCCGCGCTTGTAGTTGTAGATCAGGTACATCGGCGTGCCGTCGCCGTCGACGAACGCGAACACGGCGGCCAGCAGGCGGTCGGCGTAGCCGCCGACCTCGATGCCGTCGGCGACCGCGTTGATCGCGACGACGAGGTCCTCGAGGTCGGAGTCCGCAACGACGACCCACTTGTAGCCGAAGGCGTCCTCGCTCGTCTGCACGGTCGTGCCCGTCTCCTCGCCGGTCCCGCGCAGGAGCTGCTCGGTGTCGGCGACCATCTGCTGGAAGTCGCCGGTCGCCAGCTGCTGGAAGACCGCGGCCGCGCGGCCGGCGGTCCTGATCCCGTGCGAGGCCTCGAGGTCGACGTAGGCCGTCGTCAGCGCGAACAGCCGGTCGGGCGCGGGGCCCGACAGCTTGCGCTTGCCCAGGAGGGCATCGAGCAGCCCCATCGCCGGCTAGACGGCCATCGCCACCGGGCGCGCGCCCTGCAGCTGCGCCTCGAGCCGCGACAGCGCCTCGATGCGCTTCTCCAGCGGCGGGTGCGTGGCGAACAGGCCGGCGACCCGCTCGCCGATCGGCGCGATGAAGAAGGCGTTCATCTGGCCCGCGGCGCGGAGGTCCTCGGTCGGGATGCGCTCGTTGACGCCGCTGATCTTCATCAGCGCCGACGCCAGCGCGCTGGGGCGGCCGGTGATCACGGCCGAGCCGCGGTCGGCGGCGTACTCGCGATAGCGCGACAGCGCCTGCATCAGCAGGAACGAGATCACGTAGACGAGCACCGAGACCAGCATCACGACCGCCCAGCTCGGGCCGTCGTTGTTGTTGCCGTTGCGGTTGCCGCCGTAGCCGCCGCCCCCGCCGAAGAAGAAGCCGAACTGGGTGATCATCGCGGCGATCGAGGCGAAGAAGCTGGCGATCGTCATGATCGCCACGTCGCGGTTGATGACGTGGGTCAGCTCGTGCGCCATCACGCCCTCGAGCTCGGCGGGCGTGAGCATCTGCATGATGCCCGTCGTCGCGCAGACGGTCGCGTGGCTCTTCGAGCGGCCCATCGCGAAGGCGTTGGGGATCTGCGTGTCGGCGACCGCGATCCTCGGCTTGGGCAGGTCGGCCTGCACGCACAGGCGCTCGATCATCGCGTGCAGCTCCGGCGCCTCGGCGGGGGAGACCTCGCGCGCGCCCATCGTGCGCAGGGCGAGCTTGTCGGCGGTGAAGTACTGCAGCGCGAACAGCCCGGCGGCGAGCACGACGATCGTCACGGCCCCGGCCCCGGCGGCGAACAGCACGCCCATGAAGACCACGTAGACGAGGCCGAGCAGGAACATCGTCAGCAGCATCCGGGCCTGCAGCCCGGCGTCGCGGCCGAAGGAAGCGGGGCGAGCCATGCGTCAAGGATAGGGAGCGCCCACCGCGGGGGATGAAGGGCTGTCGAAGAATCCGGCCGGGCGCCCGCGCGTCGCCGCGAGGGGCGGGCGAGCGTGGCCGTATAGCGTCCCCGGCGTGCAGCCCGAGATCCACGTCCTCGGCCTTCCGATCAAGACGTTCGGGCTGTGCTTCGCGCTCGGCTTCATCGTCGCCGGCGCGATCCTCGCGCGGCGGCTGCGGGAGCTGGGCAAGCCGCCCGACTGGGCCTACGAGATCGTCTTCGCCGCGCTCGTCGGCGGGCTCGTCGGGGCGCGGCTGTACTGGCTCGTCCAGCACCCCTCGGCGTTCTCCGACGACCCGCTCGGGTCGGTCTTCGGCGGCACCGGCCTGGTCTGGTACGGCGGGCTCGTCGGCGGCGCCGCCGGGGTGCTGCTCTGGGCCTGGAGGCGCGACTGGCTCGCGCTCGAGATGGCCGACGTCGCCTGCCTGCCGCTGGCGATGGGCTACGCGATCGGGCGGATCGGCTGCCAGGTCTCCGGCGACGGCGACTACGGCAAGCCGTCGAGCCTGCCGTGGGCGATGGCCTACCCGCACGGCATCGTGCCGACCGACCGGCGCGTGCAGCCGACGCCGATCTACGAGACGCTGGCGATGGGGCTCGTCACCTGGGCGCTGTGGCGCTGGCGCGACCGGCTGCGCCCGGGCGCGCTGTTCGCCTGGTACCTCGTCGGCGCGGGCGCCGAGCGCCTGGTCGTCGAGTTCTGGCGGCGCAACGCCGTCGCCGTCGCCGGGCTGACCGGGCCGCAGC
>DASZVK010000126.1:0-5068 GCA_035547175.1 Solirubrobacteraceae bacterium | reverse complement strand
GGCCCGTCGCGGCCGCGGACTATACACACGGCGTCCGGCGGAACGGCGCTCAGGCCACAACGAGCCGAGCGAAGCGGCGCTTGCCGAGCTGGAGCACCCGCCCGGCGAGCGTCGCCGCCGGGACGTCGAGCTCGCCGCGGTCGACGACCTCGCCGTCGAGCCTGACGGCCCCCTGGGCGAGCAGCCGGCGGGCCTCCGAGGTCGAGACGCCGAAGGCGTCGGCGATCACCGCCGGCAGGTGCACGGCGCCGCCGCCGGCCGCCAGGGCGTGCTCGGGCACCTCGTCGGGCAGCTCGTGGCGCACGAAGACCTGGTCGAAGCGCGCCTGCGCCGCCTCGGCCTCGTCGGCCGAGTGGAAGCGGGCGACGAGGGCGCGCGCCAGCGCGCGCTTGGCCTCGCGAGGCGACAGGTCGGCGGGCGCCGGCTCGCCGAGCAGCAGGTCGTACCAGGTTCCCATCGCGGCGTCCGGCAGCGACAGGACGCGGCCGTACATCTCGTCGGGCGGGTCGGTGACGCCAACGTGGTTGCCCAGCGACTTGGACATCTTCTCGGCGCCGTCGATCCCCGGCAGGATCGGCACGGTGAGCACGACCTGCTCGGGCTGGCCGTAGGCGCGCTGGACGTCGCGGCCGAGCAGCAGGTTGAAGGTCTGGTCGGTGCCGCCGAGCTCGACGTCGGCGTGGATCGCGACCGAGTCGTAGCCCTGCATCAGCGGGTACAGCAGCTCCAGCACCGAGATCGGCTCGCGCGCGCCGTAGCGGCGGGCGAAGTCGTCGCGCTCGAGCATCTGCGCGACGGTCGCGGTGCGCGCCAGCCGGAAGAGCTCCTCCATGCGCATGTCGAGCCACTCGCCGTTGAAGCGGACCTCGAGGCGCTCGGGGTCGTCGAGCAGGACGCGGAACGCCTGCTCCTGGTAGGTGCGCGCGTTGGCGTCGATCTGCTCGCCGCCGAGCACCGGGCGCGTCGACGAGCGGCCGCTGGGGTCGCCCACGCGCGCCGTGTAGTCGCCGACGATCAGCACCACCCTGTGGCCCAGGTCCTGGAACTCGCGCAGCTTCTGCAGGACGACGGTGTGGCCGAGGTGGATGTCGGGCGCCGTCGGGTCGAGGCCGAGCTTGACCCGCAGCTGCCGCCCCTCTCGCGCGGCCTGCTCGAGGCGCGCCCGGAGCGCGCCGGACGGCAGGCAGTCGACCGCGTTGCGGGCGAGGAAGTCGGCTGCGGAGGCAGGGTCCGCCATCCGCGCCAATGGTATTGTCGCCCGAAGACCGCACGGGCCCTCGCCGCCTGCCCGAGCCCCAGCAGCGCCCGTGTCGGCGCCTCCCATGAGCGTCGCCGAGCAGCCGCCCATCGCCACCCTGCCAGCCCCTGCGCCGCGCCGGCGGCGGCCGCGGCTGAAGAAGCTGCGGCTGACGCTGATCGTCGTCGGCCTGGCCTTCCTCGCCGTCGTCTCGACCGTGTTCGGGATGATGATGGCGGTCGCCTCCGACCTGCCCGCGCTCGAGAGCCTGCCCCAGTACCGCAGCGCGAAGAACTCGGTGCTCGTCGACGACCAGGGCCGGCGGCTGGGGCTGCTGGTCTCCAACCAGAACCGCATCCTCGTCGCCTCCGACCAGATCTCGTCCTGGATGAAGGACGCGATCATCGCGATCGAGGACAAGCGCTTCTACTCCAACAGCGGCGTCGACATCCGCGGCATCGCCCGCGCGTTCGTCGCCGACGTGACCAAGCAGGGCGGCACGCAGGGCGGCTCGACGATCACCCAGCAGTTCGTCAAGGTCGCCCTCCAGGCCGAGGGCAAGCGCACGATCTTCGAGAAGCTGCGCGAGGCCGCGCTCGCCTACCACCTGACGCGCAAGTGGAGCAAGGACCGGATCCTCACCGAGTACCTCAACTCGGTCTACTTCGGCAACGGCGCCTACGGCATCGAGTCGGCCGCGCGGACGTACTTCAAGGACGACCACCCGCACTGCGGCGAGCCGGGGCACCCGATGTGCGCCAAGCTGCTGACGCCGACCGAGGCAGCGCTGATCGCCGGCGTCGTGCAGAACCCGTCGGGCTACGACCCGCTCTACCGGCCGGCGGCCGCCAAGACGCGGCGCAACACCGTGCTGCGGGCGATGCTCGACCAGGGCTACATCACGCCGGCGGTCTACCGCGACGGCCTCACCGAGAGCCTGCCGATCCCGCACCAGCCCAACGACGAGTCGCTCGCGCCGTACTTCACCTCCTGGGTGCGCCAGCAGCTCGTCGACAAGTACGGCCCGCACGCGGCGTTCGAGGGCGGCCTGCGCGTGCGTACGACGCTCGACATGGAGCTCCAGCGCGAGGCCCAGGCGGCGATCGCCGACTACCTGCCGACGGGCAGCGGCCTGCCGAGCGCGGCGCTCGTGGCGATCGACAACGAGACGGGCGGCGTGCGCGCGATGGTGGGCGGCTCGGCCACGACGGGGGCCGAGTTCACCAAGTCGCCCTTCAACCTCGCCACGCAGGGCCAGCGCCAGCCGGGCTCGTCGTTCAAGGCGTTCGTGCTCGCGACGGCGCTCGGCAAGGGGATCTCACCGAGCTCGGTCTGGCTATCGCAGAAGTTCACGAAGATCCTCAAGGGCGGCGAGGTCTTCACGGTGCGCAACGACGAGGGCTCCTACGTCGGGCCGACCACGCTCGCCAACGCGACCTACCACTCCGACAACACCGTCTTCGAGCGCGTCGGCTACCAGGTCGGCTTCGCGAACATCGCCCGGACGGCGCGGGCGATGGGCATCCGCACCCCCGTCTCGACCAACCCGGCGATGGCGATCGGCGGCCTCAACCCGGGCGTGACGGTGCTCGACATGGCGCACGCCTACGAGACGCTGGCGATGGGCGGCGTGCGCGTCGAGGGGACGCTCGGCGCCGGCGAGGACCCGTACAACGGCGCCGGCGGGCCGGTCGGGATCATCTCCGTGCGGCGCCCCGGCGGGAAGGTCGACCGCAACAAGCGCGTCCTGCACCGCGTCGTCCCGTCGTCGATCGTCGCCCAGGAGGTCCCGCTCCTGGAGGGCGTCGTCAAGTACGGGACCGGCCGGCTCGCCGGAATCCCGGGCGTCGTCGTCGCCGGCAAGACGGGCACCACCGACAACTACGTCGACGCCTGGTTCGTCGGCTTCACCGACCGGCTCACGGTCGCCGTCTGGGTGGGCTATCCCGACTCGGCCAAGCCGATGAAGACGCAGTATCGCGGCGAGCCCGTGCTCGGCGGGACCTACCCCGCCGCGATCTGGCGCGACTTCGTCGTCCAGGCGCTCGACACGTACAAGGCACGCCAGCAGCAGCGGCTCGCCGCCGAGGCGGCCAAGCAGGCGGCCGAGGGCCGCACGACGACCGGCACGACGGCGCTGACGACCGGCACGACGGCGCTGACGACCGAGACGAGCGGCGCGACGACCTCCGGCGAGACGACGACGGCGCCGTCCGAACGCCACAAGGACGCGACGACCCCGCAGACGACGACGCCGTCGAGCGACTCGGGCGAGGGCGCCACGACCACGCCGCAGGCGGGGCCGTCGATCGGCGGCGTCCAGTCGGCCCCGGCGACGACGACGCCGAGCGCGCCGCCGGCCGAGACGACCTCGGCGGCGGCGACCCCGCCTTCGACGCCGGCGACCCCGACCACCCCGGCCGCCCCCGCGACGCCGGGCGCCACGGGCGGCGCCGGCGCCGGCTAGACGACCGGCCGCGGGCGCGAGACGTGGCGGTTGCCCGCGGCGGCGAAGCGCCACGGCAGCTCGACCGCCTTGGTGATGCCCACGCGCACGCCGACGGCGAGCGCCGGGGCGTCGCGCGGCGGGCCCTCGATCGCGATGGGGCCGCCCGCGACGAGGTCGGTCCCGTTGCGGTCGAGCCCGATCCCGAGCGCCTGCGTGAGCTTGCCCGGGCCCGAGCAGAGCTGCGTGTCGTCGTCCACGCCGCGACGCTCGCGCATCGGCTCGACGCCCTCCAACGGCTCGAGCGCGCGGATCAGCACCGCCGCGCCGACGCCCTCGGGCTCGCAGACCGCGTTGAGCAGCGCGTGGATGCCGTAGGAGCGGTAGACGTAGGCCACGCCGGGCGGGCCGAACAGCGTCGCCGTGCGCGCCGTCAGGCCGACGTAGGCGTGGCAGGCCGGCTCGGAGTGGTGGTAGGCCTCGGTCTCGACGATCACGCCGGCGGCGTCGCCGTGGCGCACGACGCAGCCGACGAGGTCGCGGGCGACGTCGAGCACCGGGCGCTCGTAGAAGGAGCGGCCGAGCCTGGCGCCGGCCTGCCGGCGCCCGGACGGGGCGGTCGCGGTCGCGGAGGGGGCGCCGGGCCTCACGCCGCGAGCGCCGCGCGCGCGGCGGCGAGCTGGTCGCGCAGGCGCGCCAGCGAGGTGCCACCCTCGCTGATCTTCGACTCCAGCCACGCCGAGGAGTCCAGGACGGCGGCGGCGTCCTCGCCCAGCTCGGCGGCGACGAGCTCGCGCAGCGTCCGCTCCCCCGCGGCGGCGCGGCGCACGAGGCCGGCGACGACGCCGTGGGCCTCGCGGAACGGCGCGCCGCGACGGACGAGCAGGTCGGCGAGGTCGGTCGCGGCGATCAGCTCGTCGGCCGAGGCGGCCTCCATCGCGTCGTGGTGGAAGCTCGCGCCCTCGAGCATCCCGCGCGCGGCCCAGACGATCAGGTCGAGCGTGTCGACGGCGTCGAAGAGGTGCTCCTTGTCCTCCTGCATGTCCTTGTTGTAGGTCAGCGGGAGGGCGTGCATCACGCCCTGGAGCGCGACGAAGTGGCCGGCGATCCGCGGCGCCTTCGCGCGCAGCAGCTCGGCCGCGTCGGGGTTCTTCTTCTGCGGCATGATCGACGACCCCGAGGTCCACGCGTCGGCGAGCGTGACGAAGCCGAACTCCTCGCTGGACCACAGGACGAGCTCGGCGCCGAGGCGGCTGAGGTGCGTCGCGCAGGTCGCGGCCGCCGCGAGGTAGTCGAGCACGAAGTCGCGGTTGGAGACGGCGTCGATCGAGTTCTGCGCGACGCTGGCGAAGCCCAGCTCGCGCGCGAGCGCGGCACGATCGGTC
>DASZVK010000125.1:0-17321 GCA_035547175.1 Solirubrobacteraceae bacterium | reverse complement strand
CTGGCGCTCGGCGCGGGCATCCTCGTGCGCCCGGACTTCCTGGTCCTCGCGCCGACGACGGCGGTCGTCACCGCGGCGGTGGCGTGGACGTCGGTCCGCGAGCGGCTGGCGGCGACCGCCCTGCTCGTCGCCACGGTCGCCGTCGTCGTCGCGCCGTGGTCGGTCGTCGCGACCCGCGCCGCGGGACGGCTGGTGCTGCCGACGACGAGCGGGGCGTCGTCGTTCTGGGTCGGGACGTACCTGCCGTCCGACGGCTCGACGCGGCGGGCGCGGGCGCTGCTGGCGCCCGACGTCCACGAGCGCTTCCCCGACACCTACCGCGACGCGCTGCCGCTGGGCGTCGACCTGATGCGCACGGTCGCCGACTGGCGGCCGGAGCTCGACGACGGCGAGTCGATCCAGCGGGCGACGATGGCCAACCTGCGCGTCTACGCGCTCGGGCACCCGCTCGCCTTCGCCCGCATGCAGCTGCGCAAGGTCTGGCGGATGTGGAGCCGTCCCTACCAGGGCCACAACCGGACGAGGACGTGGTGGAAGGAGGCGCTGCACGTGCCCGGCGCGCTCGCCGCCGCGCTGGTCGTCGCCGCCGCGCTCGTCCTGCGGCGGCGGAGCCCGGTCGTGGCGCTGGTCGCCGCGATCCTCGTCGTGGGCACGGCGTTCAACGCCCTCGCTGCGGTGCAGCCGCGCGCCAACGCGCGCTTCGTCCCGCTGGCGCTGCTCGGCGTCGCGGTGGCCGCCACGCACGTGCGCCCCGCGCCGCGCTCGGGCCGATGAGGCGCCGCCGGGCGCGCGTCGGCATCGCCGCGGCCGCCGCCTGCGCGCTGATCGCGGCGGTGCTCGTGGCCGACCGCGGGCCGCTGTCGCCGCCGCCGCACCACAACCTCGCCTTCGGCGAGCGGCCGGCGCCGCAGCTGCGCGTGCAGTTCGGCGTCGACGTCGCGCGGCGCACGATCGCGCTCGCCGTGCTCAGCGACCTGTCGGGCCCGGGCGCTGCGACCGGACGCGCGGTCACCGAGGGCGAGCGCGCCTACTGGCACGCGCGCAACGCCGCCGGTGGCCTGCGCGGTTGGCGCGTCCGGCTGCGCGTCCGCGACACGGGCGGCAGCGCCGGGCGGGCACGCGACCTGCTCGAGCACGATGCCAGCCACGTCGCCGCCGTGCAGCAGTCCTTCGGCTACGCGCCGACCCGCTCGGTCCTCGCCTTCGCCGCCACGCGCAAGCTGCTCGTCGGGATCACCGGGACGCAGGCGGCGCCGCTCTTCGACCGCCCCGAGGCGCTGATGACCGTGGCGCCCGACTCGGTCGACACGGCGAATGCGCTCCGCCTCCTGGCCGAGCGCTCTCCGGGCGCGCGCGTCGCGATCGTCCACGACAACGGCCCCTCCGGCGAGGACGCGCTGGCCGGCTACGCCGACGCCGTCTTGGCGAGCGGCCTGCGTGACGGCGGGCGCAGGCGCCTGCGCGGACCGGAGCCCGCGTCCGACGTCGCCGCGTGGCTGCGGCGTACGCACGCCGACGCCGTCGTCCTCGCCGTCGGCGCGCGGCGGCTGGCGGCGATCCGCGCGGCGTCGCGGTCTCTCGGCTTCGCCCCGCTGTGGATCGTCCCCGGCGGCTGGTCGCTGACCGGCCTGCGGCTCGGCGCGCACGACCGGCTGTGGGTCAGCGGTCAGGTCATGCCGCGCGGCCGATCGATCGCCTACGCGATCGGCCGGGCGCAGGCGGCGGCGATGGCGCGCGTGCTCCAGCGCGCGATCGCGCTCGACGACCTCACGCCGCGCGGCATCCTCGACGCGAAGCTGACGCTCGGCCGGATCGAGCTCCCGCGCGCGGCGGCGGTGACGTTCACCCCGGCGCTGGGCCCGCCGACGCGCGCGAGCGCGATCCTCGCGCCGGCCCGGGGAGGGCGCTGGCGCGTCGTCGCCGGGCCGACGGCCGGCGCGGTCGCCCGGACGCTGCGCTTCGCGGCCGCCCGGACGCTGCGGCCGACGCACAGGTGAGCGCTCGCGCGGCGCGGGCGCCGCTACGCGCTGCCCAGCAGCTGGACGTGGTTGAGCTCGCGGGCGCCGCCGAACGGGCGCGTCAGGCCGAACTGGTTGAGCGTCGACTCGGGGATGCCCTCGACGCCCGCCGTGTCGGAGGCCTGGCCGCGCGTGTGGGGGTCGTTGGCGAAGCCGCCGACCTCGACCGAGTGCGCGGGCGTGCGGTAGCCCGAGATGCCGACCAGGTGCAGGTGCAGCGCCTTGCCCATCGCGCTCAGGCGCTCGGCGATCGTCGGCTCGTCGCCGACGCTGTAGTTGGTCCCCGCCGCGGGGAAGAAGCCGTAGCTGCCGGAGTCGCCGGTGACGGCGCCGCCGACGGCGATGTCGGGCGTCGCCAGGCGCGCCTCGCGCGCCTGGATCGCGGCGATCTGGCGCTGGAGCGTCTGCGCGCGCGAGCTCAGCTTCTGCAGGCGCGTGCTCTTGGCGTCGCGCGCGTGCACGTAGACCATCTGCCGCGAGAGCACCGACAGCTTCAGCCGTGCGATCTGGTCGCGCTGGCTGAGCATCGCCGCGGCGATCCGCTGCTGGCGCGCCGTCAGGAAGGCCAGCCGCCTGGCCTCCGTGGCCGTCGCCCTGCGGGCCCTGATGACCGCGTCGGCGACCGCGGCGTTGCGCCGGCTGACCGCGCGCATCGCGTCGACCGACTCGAGCAGGTCGGAGAAGCCGCGCGCGCTGAGCACGACGTTGACGAGGCTCGGCGGGTCGCTCTCGTACTGGGCCCGCAGCGCGCGCGCCAGCGCGGCCAGGTCGCGGGCCTCCTTGTGGCGCAGCTCGAGCAGGTGGCTGCGCGAGGCGCGCAGCCGGTCCTTGAGCGTCGCCAGCGACGCGGTCTCGGCGTCGAGCGCCGACTGGACGGCCGCCTGCTGTTGCTGGAGGTCGTCGACGCGGCCCTGGAAGCCGGTGATCTTCGCCGTGTCGCCCCTGATCGCCGCGCGCAGGAGCTGCTGGGCCGACATCGTCGCCTGCAGCTGCGACTGCAGCGACCCGGATGCGCCGCTCGGCGCGAGCGCGGCGGCCAGCGCCGCCGCGGCGAGGGCCAGGGCGACGGGCAGGCGGGCACGGCGATGACGACGGTGCGGGGGGAGCGCGGACCGCATCAAGCGGGGCACGCTAGCGGACGCGCCGCGCGGATCGTGCAAGCGCGGTGGCGCGCCCGGACGCATGCCGGGGGCTTCGCCGCGCGGGCGCCGGGCCCCTGCTCAGCCGACCGGCTCGGGCTCGCTCGCGGCCTCGGGCATCGGCACGCCGGCGGCGGCGTAGGCGTCGGCGGCGTCGAGCGTCTCGGCCTCGAGCAGCGCCCGCGTGAGGCTGTCGAGCTGGGCGCGATGGTCGCTCAGCAGCTGCGTGACCTCGGCGTGGGCGGTCTCGACGAGCCGGTGGACCTCCTCGTCGACGCGGCGCTGCATCGACTCCGACGTCTGCGCGACGCCGGGCAGCAGCGGCCCCTCGCCGTCGGAGGGGAGCACCGCGATCGGGCCGATGTCGTCGCTCATGCCCCAGCGGCCGACCATGTGCCGCGCGATCAGCGTGAGCTGCTGGATGTCGGACTCGGCCCCGGTCGTGATCTGCCCGTAGACGACCTCCTCGGCGACGCGGCCGCCCAGCGCGACGCGGATCTTCGCGTCGAGCTCCTCGCGCGAGTAGGAGACGCGGTCGGCGTCGGGCGTCGAGAGCGTCACGCCGAGCGCCATCCCGCGCGGGATGATCGAGACCTTGCGCACGGGGTCGGCGCCTGGCGTGAGCATCCCGACCAGCGCGTGACCGGACTCGTGGTAGGCCGTGCGCTCGCGGTCGGCGGCCGACAGGACGATCCCGCGCGGCGCGCCGAGCATGATCTTCTCCAGCGAGTCGGTGAAGTCGATCGTCCGCACGGCCGCGTGGTCGCGGCGGGCGGCGAGCAGCGCCGCCTCGTTGGCCAGGTTCGCCAGGTCGGCGCCGACCATCCCCGGGGTGCTCGCCGCGATCTCGTCGAGGTCGAGGTCGTCGGCGAGCGGGATCGAGCGCGTGTGGACCTCGAGGATCTTGCGCCGGCCGCTGCGGTCGGGCGCCTGCACGGTCACGCGGCGGTCGAAGCGGCCGGCCCGCAGCAGCGCCGGGTCGAGGATGTCGGGGCGGTTGGTCGCGGCCAGCACGACGACCGCCTCGGAGCCCTCGAAGCCGTCCATCTCGGTGAGGATCTGGTCGAGCGTCTGCTCGCGCTCGTCGTTGCCGCCGCCGATGTTGACGTTGCCCGAGCGCGAGCGGCCGATCGCGTCGAGCTCGTCGATGAAGATGATCGCCGGCGCCGCCTCCTTGGCGTTCTTGAAGAGGTCGCGCACGCGCGAGGCGCCGATGCCGACGATCGCCTCGATGAACTCCGAGGCCGAGATCGAGAAGAACGCCGCGTGCGCCTCGCCGGCGACCGCGCGCGCGAGCAGCGTCTTGCCCGTGCCCGGCGCGCCCGACAGCAGCACGCCGTGCGGCATGCGCCCGCCGAGGCGGCCGTAGCGCTCCGGGTCGCGCAGGAAGTCGACGATCTCCGACAGCTCGGCCTTGGCCTCGTCGATCCCGGCCACGTCCTCGAACGTCACGCGGATCGTCGTCGGGTCGATGCGCCGCGCCTGCGAGCGGCCGAAGCCGCCGAGCGCGCCCATCGGGCCGCCGGCGCCGGCCGCGCGCCGCGCGAGCAGGATGAACAGCCCGACGATCAGCAGCGTCGGGCCGAAGCCGAGCAGCAGCTCGGCCCACAGCGACGTGCCGCCGGTCGTCGACTTGGCGTTGATCTGGACGCCGTGCTGCGCCAGTAGCGCCGAGAGCTCGTCGTCGTTCCAGAACGTCGGCACCTCGGTGCTGAACAGCGTCGTCGGGGTCGCGCTCTTCGAGTTGCGCGGGTAGCGCAGCTTGACCTTCCACGTGCCCTCGATCGTGTTGCCCTTCGAGGAGATCTCCTTGACCCGGTCGGCCTTGACGTCGGCCAGGAACGTCGGGTTGAACGGCACCTTCACGCGCGGCTGCTTGCTCGGCTGGAAGAGCAGCACCGACAGCCAGTTGATCGCGATCAGCGCGACGACGAACCACAGGAACCCGCGGCTGCGGTGCGGCGGCTTGCGCGGCGGCTCCTCGGGCATGCCGCGCCCGTCCGGAGCGGGAGCGACGTGCCAACCGCGCTCGTCGCGCGGCATCGGTGCCTTGTCGGCCACGGCCGCATGCTACGAGGCGCTCCCGCGCGGCGGCGCAACCGCGGCGCCCCCGAGTAACCGCGGCGCCCCGAGGTGGTAGACCTGACGACCATGGCCGCAACGCCGCCCGCCCCGTCGCTGCCCTGGGCGCCCGTCGAGGCGCTCGGCGTCTTCATGGGCCTGCTCGCCGAGATCGAGAGCGCGACGCCGGCGACGTCGGCCTTCTACGACCGCCTGTGCGAGGCGACCTGCCGGCTGGCGCACCTCAAGCGCGCGGTCATCTTCCTGTGGGACGACGCGCGGCGCGAGGTGCGCGCGGTCGGCTCCGAGGGCGTGCCGCTGGAGATCTTCGAGCGCTCGCGCGTCACCGCCGGCAACGTCGCGATCGCGCGCCAGGCGCTCCAGGGCGACACCGTCGTCGAGGTCCACGAGCGCTTCGAGGACCACGTGCCCCCCGAGCTGCTCGAGGCGCTCGACCCCCGGCCGACGAACCTCGTCTGCTCGCCGCTGTCGGGCGGCGGCCTGTGGTTCGGGGCGCTGATCGGCGAGCGCGAGGACGACCGCCGTCTCGACGACGCCGAGCGCCACACGCTGTGGACGCTGGGCAAGGTCGCCGGGCTGGCGGCGAGCGCGCGCATCGCCACGACCCAGCAGGAGCGCGCGCGGCGGCTGAGCGAGCGCATCGACCTCGCGCGCGACCTGCACGAGTCGGTGATCCAGCGGCTGTTCGCCGTCGGCATGGTGCTCGGCGCCGACGCGCCGCTGACCGAGGAGGACCGCCGCCGCTGCTACGAGGAGGTGCAGGCCGCCTCGCAGCAGCTGCGCGCCGCGATGCAGCGCCCGCTCGCGCGCGTCAGCGGTGAGACCGGGGTCACGCTGGCCGAGACGCTCGAGCGCCTCAGCGAGGAGCACCCCGACCTCGGCCTGCGGCCGCAGTGGGAGCCGGGCGTCGAGGTGCCGGCGCGCTTCGAGGCGCTGGCCCAGAACGTGCTCGCCGAGGCGGTCCGCAACGCGCGCAAGCACGCCCAGCCGACCGGCATCGACGTCGCCGTCGCCCGCGACGGCGACGCGCTGATCCTGCAGGTCGCCAACGACGGCGTCGGCGGCGACGTCGTCCACAGCTCGGGGATGGGCCTGCGGCTGGCCGCGCTGGAGGCGATGCACCACGGCGCGCTGGTCGAGTTCGGCCCCGAACCGTCGGGGCGCTGGCGCGTGCGGCTGATGATGCCGCTCGAGGGCGAGGAGGGGGAGGACTGATGAGCGAGCAGCGCTTGCGCGTTCTCGTCGTCGACGACCACGACGTCGTGCACTGGGGCCTGCGCTCGCTGCTCGGCGCGCAGCCGTGGGTCGAGCGCTGCCTGGCCGCCCGCAGCGAGGCCGAGGCGCTCGAGCTGACCCGGCGCTACGAGCCGCACGTCGCGCTGATCGACCTGTTCGTCGGCACCGAGTCGGGCGCCGAGATCTGCGAGCGCCTGCAGGCCGTCTCGCCGCAGACCAGGGTGCTGTTCATCTCCGGCGCCGGGCGCATCTCGGCGGCGGCGGCGCGGGCCGCCGGGGCGAGCGGCTTCGTCCCCAAGGACTGGGCGGCCAACGACGTCGCCAACGCCGTGCGCATGGTCGCGCTGGGGATGTCGGTCTTCGAGCCCGGCGGCGAGGAGCCGCCCGGGGGCCTGTCGGCGCGCGAGCGCGACGTGCTCGAGCTGATCGCGACGGGCGCCACCAACAGCGAGATCGCCGCGCAGCTGTTCCTCTCGCCGCACACGGTCAAGGAGTACACGAGCGCCCTGTACCGCAAGCTCGGCGTGCGCAACCGCGCCGAGGCCGTCCAGCGCGCCCAGCGCCTCGGGCTGACGGCCTGAGCGTCAGCAGGCGACAGCGCTTGCGCGTCGCTCGCGGGCGGTGCTGATGATCCCGGCAACGCTGTCGACCATGTGAATCACCTGGACGTCGAGATCCTCGCGCTCTGCCGCGAGCTTGCCCACGAACTCGTCTGCGAACGAGTAGCTCACGTTCTCGATCGCCGAGAAGTCGAGGACCACGGCGCGCTCATCGGCGATACGTGCCAGAACCGCGTGACGCATCTCAGCGCCGCGCTCGCGCGTTGCGAATGCGGTCCCGAACTCACGCAGATTGAACTGCAGTGCCATTCGCTACCTCCCTCGCGTCACATGTCGTTGCCATGTCTGATGCGACGGTAGACAGCCGATCGGATGTCGGTCACGCCGCAGTAGTCACCGTATACGTGATCCATGTGCCGCGACGAGGTTTCTTCACGTTGCGTCGCTCCGGGACTTCGGTGTGACCGAAGATGCGCATGCCGATCCGGCCCTCGCCGGCGCGGATGTCGATGTCGGCGCCGGAGGAGGCCCTGACCAAGTCGGTGCGGAGGGCCTGGTCGAAGACCTCGGCGAAGCCGTAGCCGCGTCCCGGATCGCCGGTGCCTGTGACGCCACTCGTGATCGCCTGGGAGATGGCGAAGTCGTCGTCGTACCACTCCGGATGTCTGCTGCGAATGTGCTCCGGAATGCCGATTCCGAGGTCTGCGATGGCGAGCCGCATCGCAGGCTGTGGCTCGGTGATGCGATCCGCTGCTATGTAGGCGCCGAGGTCATTGCGCCCGTGCTGGAGCGCGTTGTCGCACAGCTCGCCCACCGCCATGTAGATCGCGTCGCCCCATGAGCCGAGCGGATCCGTCTGTCGTCGGAGGAGTGCCACCGCATCCCGGGCGATGTCTTCGACCGTGGTGTGGTCCACGAAGCGAGTGAGCGGCAGGACGTCGTCGGTGCGACCGTCACGAGGCGATGGAAGCTCCACGAGATCGGCGGGAAGGCCGTCGGCCACACCGATGTCGGCCAGCCGCTGTGCCGTCACCGCGTCGGCCGGCGGGAGCACTTGCAGGGCGTGACCGGCGGCGACGTGCCAGTCGATGAAGATTCGTAGGCGAATGGCGAACATCGCGTGGATGTCGCGGAGCGCCGAGAGGTCCACGACGATCGGCTCGGAGAGGTCGCGCCGGAGAGGCAAGTCCGCGCCGAAGCCATCCGAGCCGCAGGTACGACCGAAGGTGATCTTGGTGCCCACATGAGGATCATCTCCGGGTCGACAGCGGAATCGCTAGTCACGGTGGTCGCAAGCTCGCCACGGCCGTTCGGAGGCTCGAAACCCCCCGGTCGGGGGGTAGGTGGCGCAAACCGTGTATCTCCGCGCCGTCTACGCAGAAGATGGCTCTGTGACCGCATTCCTGTTCCCGGGGCAGGGAAGCACGACCCCGGACATGCGCGATCAGGTGGCCGCCCTGCGGCCCGACCTGCTCGACGCCGTCGCCGAGGCGGTGGGCGAGGACCCCTTCCCGCGCGCCGACGAGAGCACCCGCTTCGGGCAGCCGGCGATCCTCGTCACCACGCTCGCGCGCTGGTCGGCGCTGGCCGACCGCCACGGCGAGGCGGAGTGCCTGCTCGGCCACTCGCTCGGCGAGCTGAGCGCGCTCGCCGCCGCCGGGTCGATCGGCGAGCGCCAGGCGCTCGAGCTCGTCGCGATCCGCGCCGCGCTGATGGACGACGCGGGCGCGCCCGGCGACGGGATGCTGGCAGTCGTCGGCGGCGAGATCGACGACGTGCGGCGCATCGCCGCCGCGCACGGCGTCGCGGTCGCCAACGACAACTCCCCCGGCCAGGTCGTGCTCGCCGGCCACGGCGACGACCTCGACGCCGCCGCGGCCGCCGCCAAGGAGGCCGGCCTGCGCACGATCCGCCTGAACGTCACCGGCGCCTTCCACTCGCCCCGCATGGCCGCCGCGCAGGCGCCGTGGGACGAGGCGCTCGCGCGGGTCGAGTTCGCCCCGCCGGCGATCCCCGTCCTCTCGTGCCTGACCGGCGAGCCGATCGAGGACCCGCGCGCCGCCCTGTCGGCCGGCCTGACCAACCCCGTGCGCTTCCGCGAGTCGCTGCTCGCGCTCGCCGCGCGCGGCGTGACCGGCTTCGCCGAGGTCGGGCCGGGCAAGGTCCTCTTGGGCCTCGCGCGCCGCACGCTGCCCGACGCCGAGGTCTCCGTCGCCGAGGTGGCCCAGCTTGTCTGACGTGATGCTGGATCGTGAGACGGCCGCCGCGCCGGACGCGCCGCTGCCCACGGGCGTGCGCCGCGCCGCCGCGCTGTCGGTCGGCACGGCGCTGCCGCCCGACGTGACGACGACCGCCGAGCTCGTCGCGGGGCTCGACGGCGCCGACGAGGAGTGGATCGTCTCGCGCACGGGCATCCGCGCCCGCCGCTACGCGGCCCCGGGCGTGCGCGTCACCGACCTCGCCGTGCAGGCCGGCGCCGAGGCACTGGCCAAGGCGGGCGTCGACGCCGCCGACGTCGACCTCGTGATCGTCGGCACGCTGGCGCCCGACGAGCTGACGCCCAACGCCGCCCCGCTCGTCGCCCACCAGCTCGGCGCCGACCGGGCGGGCGCGTTCGACGTCGGCGCCGCCTGCAACGCCTTCCTCTCCGGCCTGGCGACCGGCGCGACGTTCGTCGAGACCGGGCGCGCCGAGCACGTGCTGGTGATCGGCGCGGAGGTCCTGTCGCGCTTCATCGACCGCGCCAACCGCAAGACCGCCGCGATCTTCGGCGACGGCGCGGGCGCGGTCGTGCTCGGCCCGGCCTCGGAGTCGGCCGGCCTCGGCCCGGTCGTCCTGCGCCAGGACGGCTCGCTGTTCCACACGATCCTCGCCACCCACGACGGCCGCGTGATCGAGATGGACGGCCAGGAGACCTTCCGCCACGCGGTCAACCGCATGGTCGAGGTCACCGGCGAGGCGCTCGACGCCGCCGGGATCGCGCTCGACGACGTCGACCTGTTCGTCTACCACCAGGCCAACCAGCGGATCACGCGATCGGTCGGCCAGCGCCTCGGGCTCGACCCCGAGAAGGTCGTCGACTGCATCGCCGAGACGGGCAACACGTCGGCCGCCACGCTGCCGCTGGCGCTCGCCGCCGCCGAGGCCGACGGCCGCCTGCGCGACGGCTCCCGCGTGCTGCTCGCCGCCTTCGGCGCCGGCTTCGCGTGGGGCGGCGCCGTCCTGGAGTGGGGCGCATGAGCGAGGCGAACGGCACCCCCGAGCGCGCCGGCTGCGCGCTGGTCACCGGCGGCTCGCGCGGCATCGGCGCCGCGTCGGCGCGCGCGCTGGCCGCCGACGGCTGGCCGGTGGCGATCGTCTACCGCTCCTCCGACGAGCAGGCCAACGCGCTCGTCGCCGAGATCGAGGCCGCGGGCGGCCGCGCGCTGGCGATCCGCGCCGACGTCTCCGACCCCGACGCCGCCGACGCCGCGTTCACCGCCGCCGAGGCCGAGCTCGGCCCGGTGCTCGTGCTCGTCAACAACGCCGGGATCGCACGCGACGGCCTGGCGCCGCAGATCGGCGACGAGGACTGGGACGCCGTCGTCGCCACCAACCTGACCGCCGCCTTCCGCCTCACGCGCCGGGCGCTCAAGCCGATGCTGCGCGCGCGCTTCGGCCGCGTCGTCAACGTCGCCAGCGTCGTCGGCCTGCGGGCCAACCCCGGCCAGGCCAACTACGCGGCCGCCAAGGCCGGCCTCGTCGGCATGACGAAGACCGTCGCCGCGGAGGTCGCGCGCCGCAACATCACGGTCAACGCGGTCGCCCCCGGCTTCATCGAGACCGACATGACCGACGGGCTGCTCGACGCGGTCACCGAGCACATCCCCGCCCGCCGTCCCGGCACGCCCGACGAGGTCGCCGCGTGCATCCGCTTCCTGGCCTCCGACGAGGCCTCCTACGTCACCGGAGCCACGCTCGTCGTCGACGGCGGGCTCAGCGCCTGAACCACGATCAACCACCCCTCACGAAGGAGACCGAGAACGCGATGTCCACCACCGTCACCCCCGAGCAGGTCGAGAGCCGGGTCCTCGACGCGCTCGTGACCTTCGGCGCCGACGCGTCCGTCGTCAGCCGCGACGCCACCTGGGAGCAGCTCGAGGTCGACTCGCTCGACCTGGTCGAGCTGGCGCAGGTCGTCGAGGACGAGTACGGCGTCGAGATCACCTCGCAGGACATGCAGAGCCTGCCCACCGTCGGCTCCGTCATCGACCTGGTGGTCGAGCGCGCGGCATGAAGCCGGCGGTCGCCATCACCGGGGTGGGCGCGATCACGCCGCTGGGCGTGGGCGCGCGCACGCTGCACGAGCGGTGGACGGCCGGTCGCGGCGGCATCGTCGACGGGCTCGGTCGCGCGACCGAGTTCGACCCCACCGAGGTGATGAGCGTCAAGGAGGCCCGGCGGGCCGATCGCGGCACGCAGCTGGCCGTCGCGGCGTCCGACGAGGCGATCCGCGACGCCGGCTGGGAGGACGAGAAGCCCTACGCGCCGGATCGCATCGGCACGCTGATCGGCACCGGCATCGGCGGCATCACGACCCTGGTCACCAACCAGGACCTGCTCCGCGAGCACGGGCCCAGCAAGGTCTCCGCGCTGGGCATCCCGCTGCTGATGCCCAACGCGCCGGCCGGCGCCGTCTCGATGCGCCACGGCCTCACCGGGCCGTCGTTCGGCACCGTGTCGGCCTGCTCGGCGGGCGCGCACGCGATCGGCACGGCGCTGCGGATGATCCAGTACGGCGAGGCCGACGCGGTCGTCGTCGGCGGCACCGAGGCGGCGCTGGTCGAGATCGCCGTCGCGTCGTTCGGCGCGCTCGAGGCGACGTCGCCGACCGGCATCTCGCGCCCGTTCGACGCGCGCCGCGACGGTTTCGTGATGGGCGAGGGCGCCGGCGTGCTCGTGCTCGAGCGCGCCGACCTCGCGCGCGAGCGCGGGGCGCGCGTGCTCGGCGAGGTCGCCGGCTACGCGGCCACCTCCGACGCCCACCACCTGACCGCCCCGCATCCCGACGGCGAGGGGGCCGCGCGCGCGATCCGCCTGGCGCTCGCCGACGCCGGGCTGGAGCCCGAGGACGTCGACTACGTCAACGCCCACGGCACCTCCACCCCGCTCAACGACCGGGTCGAGACGGTCGCGCTCAAGACGGCGCTCGGCGACCGCGCCCGCGAGGTGCCGGTCTCGTCGACGAAGTCCGCGATCGGCCACCTGCTCGGCGCCGCCGGCGCCGTCGAGGCCGTCGCCACCGTCCTGGCGCTGCGCGACCGCGTCGCGCCCCCGACCCTGAACTACGAGGAGCCCGACCCGGAGCTCGACCTCGACTACGTCTCCGAGGGCACCCGCCCGCTCGACGTCGACGGTCGCGACCCGGTCGCGATCAGCAACTCGTTCGGCTTCGGCGGTCACAACGCCGTCATCGTCCTGAAGGGAGCGTCCGCATGAGCGCCTTGGTCCAACCCGTCTCGAGCCCGGCCCCGGCCGGCGAGGTCCCCAAGCGAGGCCCCGCCGAGCCGATGACGCCGCTCGAGCGCCTGGAGGCCCTGTGCGACTCCGGCTCGCTCCGGCTCCTGCGCACCGCGGTGCGCTCCGAGCGTCTCGCCGACCGGGCCGTCAGCGGGGACGGGGTGGTTGCCGCGACCGGCCTGGTCGGCGGGCGTCCCGTGGTCTGCTACGCCGAGGACCAGACGTTCCTCGGTGGCAGCCTCGGGGGTGCCCACGCGGCGGCGATCGTCGAGCTGCTGCGGCTCGCCGAGCGCGGCCGCCGGCCGGTCGTCGGCTTCATCTCCTCCGCGGGCGCGCGCCTGCAGGAGGGCCTCGCCGCGCTCGGCGGCTACGGCGAGATCTTCGCCGCGATGACCCGCCTGTCGGGCGTCGTGCCGCAGATCTCGATCGTCACCGGCGTCAGCGCCGGCGGCGGCGCCTACTCGCCCGCGCTCGGCGACGTCGTGATCATGACGCGCGAGTCGAGCATGTTCCTCACCGGCCCCGGCGTCGTGCGCGAGGTCATGGGCGAGGACGTCGACATGCAGACGCTCGGCGGCTGGAAGGTCCAGTCGGCCAACGGCGTCTGCCACATGGTCGCCGACGACGACCGCCACGCGGCGACGATGGCGCGCGAGCTGCTCGGCCTGCTGCCCTCGTCGGCGGGCGACGAGCTGCCGATCGCGCCGCCGAGCCCGCCGATGCCCGGCGATCCCGGCGCGGTCGTGCCGGCCGAGGGCCGCAAGGTCTACGACGTGCGCGACGTGCTCGAGCGCCTCGCCGACGGCGGGCGCCTGCTCGAGTACGGCGACCGCTGGGCGCGCAACGTCGTCTGCGCCTGGGCGCGCGTCGAGGGGATGCCGGTCGGCTTCGTCGCCAACCAGCCGCGCCACCTGGGCGGCGTGCTCGACGCCGAGGCGGCCCAGAAGGCGGCCCGCTTCATCCGCACCTGCCACCTGTTCGGCGTGCCGCTCGTCGCCTGCGTCGACACGCCCGGCTTCCTGCCCGGCACCGCCCAGGAGCAGGCGGCGGTGATCCGCCACGGCGCCAAGCTCGTGCACGCGTTCGCCGAGGCGCGCGTGCCGAAGCTGAGCGTCGTGCTGCGCAAGAGCTTCGGCGGCGCGCACATCGCGATGAACTCCAAGCAGCTCGGCGCCGACCTCGTGCTCGCCTGGCCGACGGCGACGATCGGCGTCATGGGCGCCGAGCAGGCGGTCAACATCGTCCACCGCCGCCGCCTGGCAGACGCCGACGACGTCGCCGCCGAGCGCCGGGAGCTCGCCGACGAGTACGCCGCCGAGCACCTCGGCGCCCACCGCGCCGCCGAGCAGGGCTTCGTCGACGAGGTGATCGAGCCGGCCGAGACGCGCGACCGGCTCGCCGCGATGCTCGCGCTGCTGGCCCGCACCCACGCCGACCGCCCCGCGGCCGGCAACGTCCCGCTATGACGTCCCACCCGCCCGAGCGCATGACCGACCTGTTCGCCCGCGACTTCGACGACCTGCGCGTCGGCGACTCGTTCGCCACGCGCGGGCGCACGATCGGCGAGGGCGACGTCTCGCTGTTCGCCGGCCTGACCGGCGACCACCACCCGCTGCACACCGACGCGACCTTCGCCGCGGCGCACCCGTTCGGCGGCCGCGTCGCGCACGGGATGCTCGTCGCGTCCTGCGCGGCGGGGCTGGTCCCGTTCGACCCGACGCGCGTGCTCGCGCTGCGCCGCGTGCGCGACGTCGTCTTCAAGAAGCCGGTCGCGCTCGGCGACACGATCCGCGTCGAGGGCGCGCTGGCCGACCTCTCGCCGCTCGGCGACGACGCCGGCCTGGTCACCGTCGAGCTGCGGGTGCGCAACCAGGACGACGCGCTCGTCTGCCGGATGGGCGTCGACGTGCTGTGGAGGCGCGGCGCCGCCGGGGGAGCCGACCCCGCGCAGGAGCCGTCGTCCGAGTTCGTCCCGATCCCGCTGTAGACAACGACATCTCGAGGAGGACCACCGATGCTCGCCGATCGCAAGCTCCTGATCACGGGCGTCGTCACCAAGGACTCGATCGCCTGGCACGTCGCCGACCAGGCCCAGCGGATGGGCGCCGAGGTCGTGCTGACGAGCTTCGGTCGCATGCGGCGCATGACCGAGCGCGCCGCGGCGCGCCTGCCCGAGCCGGTCGACGTCCTCGAGCTCGACGTCAACAACGGCGCCGACCTGACGGCGGTCGCGGCCGAGCTGCGCTCGCGCTGGGGCCGCGTCGACGGCGTGCTGCACGCGATCGCCTTCGCGCCGCAGGACGCGCTCGGCGGCGGCTTCCTCGACACGCCCGCGACGAGCGCGATCGCCGCGTTCCGCACCAGCGCGTTCTCGATGAAGGCGCTGACCGCCGAGCTGCTGCCGCTGCTGTCCGAGGCCCGCGGCGCCGTCGTCGGCCTCGACTTCGACGCGACCGTCGCCTGGCCGGTCTACGACTGGATGGGCGTCAGCAAGGCGGCGCTCGAGGCGGTGTCGCGCTACCTCGCGCGCGACGTCGGCCCGCACGGCGTGCGCGTCAACCTCGTCTCGGCCGGCCCGCTGGAGACCGTCGCGGCCAAGGGCATCCCCGGCTTCGACGACCTCGCCTCGGCGTGGCGCGCGCAGGCGCCGCTGGGCTGGGACACGCGCGACCCCAGGCCGGTCGCCGACGCCTGCTGCTTTTTGCTGTCGCCCTACTCGAGCGCGATCAGCGGCGAGATCCTGCACGTCGACGGCGGCTTCCACGCGATCGGCGCGGCGGTGCCGCCGGCGGCGGACGGCGGGTCGTCGGCCCTGCGGGTCGTCGCGTAGGGCCCTGTGGTCGGGTCGGTCAACTAGATTTCCGCATCCCCTCTCTTCTCGCCTACCCCATCGGGCGGGGAATACCTCGCGGATTGCACGGGCATTCGCAGGAGCTACCACGAAAGGATGCCCTCCATGAAGAGCAGCCTCGAGATCGCCCAGGAAGCGGTCCTCAAGCCCATCGAAGACATCGCCTCCGGCCTCGGGCTGAAGCCCGAGGAGGTCGATCCCTACGGCCGCTACAAGGCCAAGATCAGCCTCTCGGCGATCGAGCGCCTGTCCGACCGCCCACCGGGCAAGATCGTCTGCGTCGCCGGCATCACGCCGACGAAGGCGGGCGAGGGCAAGTCGACGACCGCCGTCGGCCTCGTCCAGGGGCTCGGCCACATCGGCAAGAGCCCGGTGCTGTGCCTGCGCGAGGCGTCGCTGGGGCCCGTGTTCGGCATGAAGGGCGGCGCCGCCGGCGGCGGCTACACGCAGGTCGTCCCGATGGAGGACCTCAACCTGCACTTCACCGGCGACATCCACGCGATCGGCGCCGCCAACAACCTGCTCGCGGCGCTGCTCGAGGCGTCGATCCTGCACGGCAACGAGCTCGGCATCGACCCGCTGACGGTCAGCTGGCGCCGCGCGGTCGACATCAACGACCGCTCGCTGCGCCAGATCGTCGTCGGCCTCGGCGGCCGCGCCAACGGCTACCCGCGCGAGAGCGGCTTCGACATCACCGCCGCCTCGGAGGTCATGGCGATCACCGCCGTCGCACGCGACCTCGCCGACCTGCGCGAGCGCCTCGGCCGGATCACCGTCGCCTCGACCTACGAGGGCGAGCCGGTCACCGCCGAGGACGTCAAGGCCGCCGGCGCGATGGCCGTGCTGCTGCGCGAGGCGATCAAGCCGAACCTCGTCCAGACGCTCGAGGGCCAGCCGGCGCTGATGCACTGCGGCCCGTTCGCCAACATCGCCCACGGCAACTCGTCGCTGGTCGCCGACTACCTGGGCCAGCGCCTCGGCGACTACGTGATCACCGAGTCGGGCTTCGGCGCCGACATGGGCATGGAGAAGTTCTTCGACATCGTCTGTCGCGTCGGCGACCTGACGCCGAGCGCGGTCGCGCTGGTGTGCACGGTCCGCGCGCTGGCGCACCACGGCGACGGCGACATCGACAAGGGCTCGCAGAACCTGCGCCGCCACATCGAGATCGTCAAGGGCTTCGGCCTGCCGTGCGTGGTGGCGATCAACCGCCGCCCCGAGGACGAGGACGCAGACCTCGACCGCGTGCGCGAGCTGGCGGCCGAGTACGGCGCCGACTCGGCCGCCGTCAACGAGGGCTTCGAGAAGGGCGGCGCCGGCGGCGCCGAGCTGGCCGAGCGCGTCGTCGAGGCGGCCGAGAAGCCGTCGAGCTTCGCCTACACCTACCCCGACGACGCGTCGATCGCGGACAAGATCGAGGCGATCGTGACCAAGGTCTACGGCGGCTCGGGGATCGAGCTCACCGCGCTCGCCCAGCAGAAGATCGAGCAGTTCACCAAGGACGGGCTCGACAAGCTGCCGATCTGCATGGCCAAGACCCAGTACTCGCTGTCGGCCGACCCGACCGCGCTCGGCGCGCCCGAGGGCTTCATCGTGCCGATCCGCGACATCCGCGCCTACACCGGCGCGGGCTGGCTGGTGCCGCTGGCCGGCGACATCATGCAGATGCCGGGCTACGGCAAGACGCCGGCGGCCCACAGCATCGACCTCGGGCCCGACGGCGAGATCGTCGGGCTCTTCTAGGACCGGTCGTCGTGATCCCGGGGCGCGGAGCCGGCCTCCGCGCCCCGTCGGGGTCGCCGTCGCGCGCGAGGTAGGCTCGCGCACGTGACCGGCCTCGCCGCGCGCCCGCTGGCCGACCTGCTCGACGCGTTCGCGCAGCGCACGGCGGCGCCGGGCGGCGGGTCCGCGGCGGCCGTCGCCGCGGCGCTGGCGG
>DASZVK010000124.1:0-2290 GCA_035547175.1 Solirubrobacteraceae bacterium | reverse complement strand
CGCTCGACGAGCGCGGGCGCGTGCGGCCGACGGGGCCGCAGGGCTCGCACGTGCTGTCGTCGATGCTCGGCGCCGACGTGCTGGCGATCGTCCCGCGCGGCGAGGGCGAGCTGCCCGCCGGCGCGACCGTCGAGGTCGAGCCGCTGCGGTGACGGCGCGCCCGCGGCCGCGGCGGCGCCGGCGGCCCACGCCCGCCGTGATCGTCGGCACGCCGGTCGACGAGACGACGATCGACCCCGCCACCGGCGCCGTGCGCTCGGCGCAGACGGCCGAGCTGGTCCTCGCCGCGCGGGCGCTGGAGGAGATCTGGACGCCCGCGCACCTCGAGCGCCTGGCGCGCACGTACTGGCGCTTCCTCGCGCGCGTGACCGGCCACCTGGTGACCGTCCGCTACGCCGCGCGCGAGCGCCGCGTCGTCGCGCTGGGCGTTCTGCCGCTGCTCGTCTTCGGCGAGCCCGAGTACGAGCTGGGCGAGCGGCGCGGGCTCGTGCGCTGGCGGATCGAGCGCGGGCTGCTCGTCTCGCGCGCGGGACGCGGCGGTCAGGGCCACCTGGAGATCGAGGTCGTCCGCCTGCCCGCCGACCCCGGCGACCCGCCCGGCAGCGCCCGCCTGCGCGTCGCCGTCGAGGTGGCGAGCTTCCACCCGTCGATCGCCTCGGCGATCTCGCGCCGCGCCTACGAGGCGACCCAGTCGCGCCTGCACGTGCTCGTCACGCGCGGCTTCCTGCGCTCGCTCGAGCGCCTCGACCTCGCGCCGTCGCGCGTCGGGCGCTTCGCGTAGAGCGCCTAGCCGTAGCTCTTGGTGAGCCGCCGCAGCTTGCCGCGGTCGTGCGTGGCCTGGACGCGGCGGATCGTGCCCGACTTGGAGCGCATCACCAGCGACTCGGTCGTCGCCGTGCCGGCGCCCGTGTAGTGGACGCCGTCGACGACGTCGCCGTCGGTGACGCCGGTCGCCGAGAAGAAGCAGTCGTCGCCGGCGACGAGGTCGTCGACGTCCAGCGGCCGGTCGACGTCGTAGCCGGCGTCCACCGCGGCCCGGCGCTCGGCGTCGTCGCGCGGCCACAGGCGGCCGACGAGCTGACCGCCGGTGCACTTGATCGCCGCCGCCGAGATCACCCCCTCGGGGGTGCCGCCGACGCCCCACAGCACGTCGACCGTCGAGCGCTCGGAGACGGCCAGCAGCGCCGCCGAGACGTCGCCGTCGGAGATCAGCCGCACGCGCGCGCCGAGCTCGCGGATCGCCTTGAGCGCGACCTCGTGGCGCGGGCGGTCGAGCAGGATCACCATCACGTCGCCGATGTCGGTGCCCTTGCGCTTGGCGATCAGCTTGAGCGTCTCCTCCAGCGGGCGCTCGATGTCGAGCAGGTCGGCGAACTGCGGCCCCGCCGCCAGCTTCTCCATGTAGACGCACGGGCCGGGGTCGAACATCGTCCCGCGCTCGGACAGCGCGATCACCGACAGCGCCCGCGGCATGCCCTTGGCCGTCAGCGTCGTGCCCTCCAGCGGGTCGACGGCGATGTCGACCTGCGGCGGCGAGCCGTCGCCGATGCGCTCGCCGTTGAACAGCATCGGCGCCTCGTCCTTCTCGCCCTCGCCGATCACCACGACGCCGTCCATGCGCACGGTGTCGAGCACGGCGCGCATCGCGTCGACCGCCGCCTGGTCGGCGGCGTTCTTGTCGCCGCGGCCGATCCACTTGGCGCTGGCCAGCGCGGCGGCCTCGGTCACCCGCACCAGCTCCAGCGCGAGGTTGCGGTCGGGCTTGGCGTGCGGGTCGTCGCTCACGCCGCGAGCCTATACGCCCGTGGCCGCGCGGGCGTCTGGCAGACTGCGCGCCGTGGCGAGGCTGATCGGCGTCGACGTCGGCGGGACGAAGGTCTCCGTGGCGCTGCTCCAGGACGCGACGCTCTCCGAGCCGCGCCTGCGGCCGACCGCGACGTCGTCGTCGGACGCGCTGATCGACCAGCTCGTCGAGGCGATCCGCGAGCACCTGCCGGCCGACGCCGTCGGGCTGGGGATCCCGTCGACGGTCGACTTCGCGACCGGCTCGGCGCGCTCGTCGGCCAACCTGCCGGTCGTCGACGTGCCGCTGCGCCACATCCTGCGCGAGCGCCTCGGCGTCCCGGTCTACGTCGACAACGACGCCACCGTCGCGGCGCTGGCCGAGGCCCACGGGCCCGACGCGAAGGTCGACGTCCGCCACCTCGTGATGCTCACCGTCGGCACCGGCGTCGGCGGCGGGATCATCATCGACGGCCACGTCTACCGCGGCGCCACCGGCGCCGCCGCC
>DASZVK010000123.1:0-3367 GCA_035547175.1 Solirubrobacteraceae bacterium | reverse complement strand
GTAGATGCCCGTGAAGCCCGTCTCGAAGCCGCTGCGCGCGGCGCGGATGTAGAGCCGCCAGACGCGCATCCGCTCGTCGCCGGCCAGCGCGAGCGCCCGGTCGTGGTTCGCGTCCAGCCGCTGCGCCCAGTGGCGCAGCGTCTCGGCGTAGTCCTCGCGGAAGCCCTCGACCGTGCGCGTCTCGAAGCCCCCGCGCTCGAGCGCGAACAGCACGCGCGAGAGGTGCAGCGGCGCGGCGTCGGGGAACACGTAGCGCTCGGAGAACGGCCCGGCCTCGGGGTCGCCGTGGCGCAGTCGCGCGATGCCGTGGTTGAGCAGCCGCCCGCCCGGCCGCAGCAGCGCGTGCAGCCGCGCCGCGTAGCCGTCGATCGACGCGTTGCCGACGTGCTCGACCATGCCGATCGAGGCGATCGCGTCGAACGGCTCGGCGGCGAGCTCGCGCCAGTCGAGCACGCGGAACTCCGTCAGCCCGGCGACGCCGGCGGCCTGCGCCCGGCGCCGGGCCTCCTCCGCCTGCGGCGGCGACAGCGTGATCCCGGTCACGTGGACGCCGTGGCGCTTGGCGGCGTGGATCGCCCACGCGCCCCAGCCGCAGCCGACGTCGAGCACGCGCTCACCCGGCTGGAGCGCGAGCTTCGTGCAGATCAGCTCGCGCTTGACGTCCTGGGCCTCCTCGAGCGTCGTCACCGGCTGCTTGGAGAAGATCGCGCACGAGTAGGTCATCGTCTCGTCGAGGAACAGCGAGAAGAACTCGTTGCCGACGTCGTAGTGGTGGCGCACGGCGCGCGCGTCGCGCTCGATCGAGTGGCGCCGGCCCGTGGGACGCAGCTCCGCCCGCGGCGGCCGGGGCAGGGGGGCGACGCCGTGGGCCTTGACGGCCGCGGCGATCAGCCGCCGTCGCGCGGCGCCGTCGATCGCCGGCGGCTTCCACGTCGCCAGCAGCTCGATCACGCGGTCCATGTCGTCGACGTCGATCTCGCCGCCGACGTAGGCGCGGCCGAGGCCGAGCTGGCCGGGCGAGCGCAGCGCGTGGCCGAGCGCCCGCGGCGAGCGCACGGTGAAGACCGGGCCGCCGTCGCTCGTCGCCGGCGTCGTCACGCCGTCCCACCAGACGATCGAGAACGGGCGGTCGGGGAGCGCGCGGGCGATCTCCTCGCGCAGCGCCTCGGGGCGGGAGAAGGCCATCGCTACGGCCGCGGCCGGCGCTTGGCGGCGACCCGGTCGGGAGCGATGCGCACGACGTCCCACGCGAGGCCCGCGCGCTCCAGCAGCCGGATCACGCCGTGGGAGATGTCGAGCTCGCGCCGGTTGAGGCCGTGGCGGGCGCTGGTCGGGAACGCGTGGTGGCCGTTGTGCCAGGCCTCGCCGAACGACAGCGGCGCCAGCCACGCCAGGTTGCGCGACTCGTCGTCGGTCTCGAACGTGCGGCGGCCGAAGAAGTGGCAGAGCGAGTTGATCGAGTAGGTGACGTGGTGCAGGACGAGCATCCGCACGAGGCCGCCCCACAGCATCCCCGTCAGCCCGCCCATCCACGAGCCGTCGATCGCCGCCCCCAGCCAGAAGGAGGCGACGAAGCCGGCCGCCGCCCACAGCAGGAAGGTGCGGTCGACCCACGAGATCACCGGGTCCTCGATCAGGTCGGGCGCGTAGCGGGTCTTGCGGCCGCGGTGCGTGTGGATGAACAGCCAGCCGACGTGGGCGTGGAACAGCCCGCGCACGGCGCCCGAGAAGCCGTGGCCGTGGTCGACGTGCGGGCTGTGCGGGTCGCCCTCGCGATCCGAGAAGGCGTGGTGCTTGCGGTGGTCGGCGACCCACGAGATGACCGGCCCCTCGATCGCCGCCGAGCCGAGGATCGCCAGGGAGGCGCGGATCGCCCGCGTCGTCTTGAACGAGCGGTGCGTCAGCAGGCGGTGGAAGCCGACGGTGATGCCCAGGCCCGAGGCGACGTACATGATGCCGAACACGACCAGGTCGCTGGGGCCCAGCGCGTCGCCCCAGAGCTGCCAGGCGACGAGCCCGAGCGCGAGCACGGGGATCACGGTGACGAGCCCGGTGACGAAGCGGTCGAGCCGCTCGTTGCCCACGGGTTGGACGTCGTCTTCGGTGTGCTCGTGCGCGGATGCGCTCATCGGGAGACCTGCCGGCAGGGGGACGGGGCACGGACCCTAGCGGTCCGGCGCCATCGGCCCGGTGCGCCGTCGCTTGCGAGCCGCCGGGCGGCCCGGTACGCATGCGCCCGTGTCCGTCGTCCCGTCGCCCGCCGTCGCCCGCCGTCGCCCCGCGCTGTGGAGCTGGGTCGTCGCCGCCAGCGGCGGCCTGCTCGTCGCGATCGCGGTCGCCGTCGGCGTCTGGTGGGGAGCCTCGTCGCACACGCGCGTGACGACGTTCGACGCCCGCGGCACGATTCCCCAGGTCGTGCTCGACCTGGCCGGCGCCGACCTCGCGCTGTCGGGCGGCGACGCCGACGCGCCGATCCGCGTCGAGCGCACCGACCGCTACGCCTTCGACCACGCCGCGCGGGCGCGGCGCCGGCTGCAGGGCGGGCGCCTGACGGTCTCCTCGCGCTGCCCGCGGGTGCTGCTCGGCGAGTGCCGCGCGAGCTACCGCGTCACCGTGCCGCCGAACGTCGAGCTGACCGTGCGCGCGACGAGCGGCGACGTCGTGCTCGACGGCTTCCGCGGCACCGCGCACGTGACGACGACGACCGGCCGCGTCGTCGTCGGCGGCTACTGCGGCTTCGGCCTCACCGTGCGCACCGTCAGCGGCGACGTCGACGCCGCCGCGGTCTGCGCGCCCGAGCGGATGGCGCTGCGCAGCACCGAGGGCGGCGTGCGCGCGGTCGTGCCGCCCGGCAGCTACCGGATCGACGCCGCCTCCAACACGGGGGCGCACTCGGTGCGCGGGCTGACCAGCGCCGAGGGGTCGTCGTTCCAGATCCAGGCGCTCAGCGGCAGCGGCGACGTGTCGGTCGAGGCGGCGCCGGCGTGACCGCGCACGCCGTCCGCCTCGAGCTGCGCGACCGCGCCGAGGCCGCCGCCGGCACGCTCGGCCATCTCGCCGCGTCGCTGCTGATCGGCGTCGCCGGGCTCGCGGTGCTGGTCGTGGCGCTCGTCGGGGCGGCGCTGTCGATCGTCTGGGTCGGCCTGCCGCTGCTGCAGCTCGCGCTCGCCGCGGCGCGCTGGCTGGCCGGCGCCGAGCGCCGCGACGTCAACCGCTTCCTCGACGCGCACGTCCCGCCGCTGCCGCGGCTCGGCCGCCGGCCCGACGGCCGCTGGCGGCGCGTGACCGAGTCGCTCGCCGACCCCTGGCAGCACCGCGTGCTCGCGCTGATGGCGCTGCGCGCGCCGCTGACGCTGGCGGCGCTGGC
>DASZVK010000122.1:0-2794 GCA_035547175.1 Solirubrobacteraceae bacterium | reverse complement strand
AGCTGACCGGGATGCGCCTGACGGTCGGCTTCACCGAGTCCGACGCGACCAAGCTGCGCGTCGGCCAGGCCGCGACCGTGACGGTCAGCGCGCTGCCCGACCGCGAGCTGGCCGCGCACGTGATCGAGATCTCCCCCACGGCGACGACCGACAACGGCGCCGTGAGCTTCGACGTCACCTTCGCGCTCGACCGCACCGTCGCCAAGCTCAAGCCGGGCATGACCGCCGACGTCCAGGTGGTCGTCGCCCAGGCCGGGAACGCGCTCTCGGTGCCGAGCGGCGCCGTGCGGACGGCCAACGGCGCGTCGACCGTGACCGTCGTCGACGCCAAGGGCCGGCAGACGCGCGTCCCGGTCGTCGTCGGCGTCAAGGGCGACACCTCGACGCAGATCGTCAGCGGCCTGAAGGAGGGCGAGAGCGTCGTCCTGCCGTCGGTCACGACGACGGCGTCGAGCTCCACGACGAGCGGCCGCGGCGGCACGGCGAACGGCCTCGGCGGAGGCGGAGGCTTCAGCGGCGGCGGCTTCGGTGGCGGCGGCTTCGGCGGCGGCGGGGTCGGCCGCGCGCTGGGAGGCGGCGTGCGGTGAGCGGCCGCCCGGTCATCGCGACCACGCGCGTGACCAAGACCTACCGGGTCGGCACGGTCGCGGTGCGCGCGCTGGCGGGCGTCTCGCTGCGGATCGAGCGCGGCGAGTACGTCGCGATCATGGGCCACTCGGGCAGCGGCAAGTCGACGCTGATGAACATCCTCGGCTGCCTCGACCTGCCGACCCGCGGGCGCTACCTGCTCGACGGCGTCGACGTCCGCAGCCTCGACGACTCCCAGCTCGCCTGGGTGCGCAACCGCAAGATCGGCTTCGTCTTCCAGAGCTTCAACCTGATCCCGCGCACCGGGGCGCTGGAGAACGTCGAGCTGCCGCTCGCCTACGCCGGCGTCTCGCGCCGGGAGCGGCGCCGGCGCGCGCTCGAGACGCTGCGCGTCGTCGGCCTCGCCGACCGCGTCGGGCACATGCCGTCGGAGCTCTCCGGCGGCCAGCAGCAGCGCGTCGCGATCGCGCGCGCGATCGTGACCGAGCCCGCGCTGATCCTCGCCGACGAGCCGACCGGCAACCTCGACAGCCGCTCGACCGAGGAGGTGCTGACGATCTTCGACCGGCTCAACGCCGAGGGACGCACGATCGTCCTGATCACCCACGAGGACCACGTCGCCGCGCACGCGACGCGCACGGTGACCCTCGCCGACGGTCGCGTCGTCGCCGACGAGCGCCGGCCCGCGGCCCTCGAGGCGGCCTCGTGAACGTGCTCGAGCAGCTGCGCGCCGCGCGCCGGGGCCTGCTCGCCAACCGGCTGCGCACGGCGCTGACGATGCTCGGGATCGTGATCGGGGTCGGCGCCGTGATCCTGCTCGTCGCCGTCGGCAACGGCTCGGCCCAAGCGGTCCAGCAGAACATCGAGGCGCTCGGCACGAACACGCTGACCGTGATGCCGCTCAGCACGCGGGCGCTGTTCGGCAGCGGCGCCCAGGTCAGCAGCGCCGGGGCGAGGCTGACGCCCGCCGACGTCAAGGCGCTGGAGAGCAGGCAGGCGACGCCCGACGTCAAGGCCGTCTCGCCGATCGTCAACGTGACCTCGACGACCGCCTCCTACGAGGGGACGACCTACACGCCGTCGCGCTTCATCGGCACGAACGCCGCCTACCAGGACGTCGCCAACTGGAAGCTCGCCGGCGGCCGCTTCATCGACCGCGACGACGACCGGACCCACGCCCAGGTGGCCGTGATCGGCCAGACCGTCGCCGGCAACCTGTTCGGGGCCCGGAACCCGCTCGGCGCCCAGGTCCGCTTCGGCAGCGCCACGCTGCAGATCGTCGGCGTGCTGGCCAGCAAGGGCTCCAACGGCGTCTCCGACCAGGACGACGTCGTGATCGCGCCGCTGGGGACCGTCGAGGACACGCTCACCGGCAGCACCGGCAGCTACGGCTCGATCATGGTCCAGGCGAGGTCGCGCGGCGCGCTCGACGCCGCCGAGGCCGAGGTCACCTCGGTGCTGCTGGGCACGCACCGCGTCTCGACCGCCGACTTCCGGATCATCAACCAGGGCCAGCTGCTGTCGGCCTCCAGCGACACCAACCACGTCTTCACGGTGCTGCTCGGCGCCGTCGCCGCGATCTCCCTGTTCGTCGGCGGGATCGGGGTGATGAACATCATGCTCGTCACCGTCACCGAGCGCACGCGCGAGATCGGCATCCGCAAGGCGATCGGCGCGCGGCACGGCGACATCCTCAGCCAGTTCCTGCTCGAGGCCGTGCTCGTCTCCGTCGCCGGCGGGCTGATCGGCGTCGTCGCCGGGATCGCCGGCAGCCACTTCGAGATCATCGGCGTCCACCCGGTCGTCGAGCCCAGCTCCGTCCTGCTCGCCTTCGGCGTCGCGATCGCCGTCGGCCTGGTGTTCGGCGGCTACCCCGCCAACAGGGCGGCGTCCCTCCAGCCGATCGAGGCCCTCCGCTATGAGTGAGTCCCACACCGACGACCACGACCCCGACCGCGCCGTCGCCACGGCGCCGCCGCCCGACCACGTCGATGACCTCGGCGACGAGATCGACGAGCTGCCGCCCCGGCGGCGGCTGCTGACGGCGCCGGTGGCGACGCTCGCCGCGCTGCTGCTCGTCGGCGCCGGCTTCCTCGGCGGCGTGCTCGTCCAGAAGCACTACGGCGGGTCCGGCTCGGGCGCGCGCGGCGGCGGCGCGAACCTCGCCGGCCTGCGGGCCGCGTTCACCGGCGGGGGCGGCGCGACC
>DASZVK010000121.1:0-5649 GCA_035547175.1 Solirubrobacteraceae bacterium | reverse complement strand
CAGATCAGCCCCTCCAGCCATGCCCGCTCGGCCGGGTCGGCGAACGCCCGCCGGGCGATCGCCGAGCGGTCGACGACGCCGCCCGGCGCGACCTCCTCGCCCCAGCGCGCGACGACCGCGGCGATCACCGCCGGGTCCTCGTAGAGCTCGTGGACGACCGCGTCCGCCGACACCGTCGCCGCCCCCAGGCGGGCCAGCGCGGCGAGCGCGGTCGACTTGCCGGCGCCCATGCTGCCCGTCAGGGCGACGAACGGGACGCTCACAGCCCGTCTCGCCGCCGCGGTCGTCCGACCCACCGCCGTTCCGTCGGCGGGTGCCCGCGGTCGCTCGTGTGCGGGTGCACACCTCGCTCCCTGCGTCCTGGCCCGCGACGCCGATCCGTGGCTGTGCTACTCCGTCGGGACCTCTTCGGCGACCGGCTCGTCCACCGCCGGAGCGTCCAGCTCGGCTGCCGTCGCCTCGGGCTCGGCCGCAGGCGCCTCCTCCACGGGGGCGTCCTCGACCGGCGCCTCCTCGACGGCGGGGACCTCGACCGGCGGCGCCTCCACGACGGTCCCGGCCTCGGCGGCAGCCGCGGCGCGGCGCTCGCTCGGCAGCACCTGGCCCTCGACCCGCTTGACGCTTAGCGACAGGCGGCGGCGGTTCTGCTCGATCTCGAGGATCTTGACCCGCACCTCGTCGCCCGGCTGGACGACCTCGCGCGGGTTCTCGACGTGGTGGTTGGCCAGCTCGGAGATGTGGACGAGGCCCTCGACGCCGTCGAGGATCTCGACGAACGCGCCGAAGGTGACGACCTTCGTGACCACGCCCTCGAGCTCGTCGCCGACGCGGTAGGTGTCGACGACGCGCTGCCACGGGTCCTCCTGGGTCTGCTTGAGGCCCAGGCTGATGCGCTGGCGGTCGCGGTCGATGTCGAGCACCTTGACCTGCACCGAGTCGCCGATGTTGAGGATCTCGCTCGGGTGGTTGACGTGCGACCACGACAGCTCGGAGATGTGGATCAGGCCGTCGATGCCGTTGAGGTCGACGAACGCGCCGAAGTCGACGATGTTCGAGATCACGCCCTCGACGATCAGCCCCGGCTGGAGGTTGTCGAGGATCTCCTGGCGCTGCTCCTTGCGCTCCTCCTCGAGCACGGCGCGGCGCGAGAGCACGACGTTGTTGCGCGAGCGGTTGAGCTCGATCACCTTGCACTCGATCTGCGTGCCCATGTACTCGTCGAGGTTGGGCACGCGGCGGATGTCGACCAGCGAGGCGGGCAGGAAGCCGCGCACCCCGAGGTCGATGATCAGGCCGCCCTTGACGACCTCGATGACCGTGCCGATGACCGGCTCGCCGCTCTCGGCCGCCGCCTCGATGCGCCGCCACGCCTTCTCGAAGCGGGCGCGCTTCTTGGACATGATCAGGCGGCCGTCCTGGTCCTCCTTGGTGAGGACCAGCGCGTCGACCTCCTCGCCCAGCTCGACCTCGTCGTGCGGGTCGACGTTCTTGCGGATCGAGAGCTCGTTGGCGGGGATGACGCCCTCGCTCTTGTAGCCGATGTCGACGAGGACCTCGTCGTTGTCGATGCGGACGACGCGGCCGGAGACGACCTCGCCCTCCTCGAAGTCGGCGAACGTGGCGTCGTAGTTGGGGACGATCTTGCCGTCGATCTCGAGCAGCAGGCCGTCGCTGCCGGCGACGACGGAGGCGGATGCGTCGGTCGTGGGTTCGGTGGTCACGGTCATGGGTGAAGCCCACAGCCTAGCGCTATGGTGGCCGCCGCATGGCGGTGCGTCAGACCAAGCGGGGAGCCGCGCGGACGCCCCTCTCGGGCCGCTTCGACGTGCTGATCTGCGGGGCCAGCTTCGCCGGCCTGGCGGTGGCCCGCGAGCTCGCCGGAAGCGGCGCCGACGTGCTCGTGATCGACCGCTACGAGGTCGGCGAGCGGCAGACCTCGGCCTGCGCCGCGCCGACCGAGTGGCTGCGCAACCTGGGCCTCGAGGGCGCCATCCGCCAGACGTTCGGCGAGATGCTCGTGCACGCCGGCGGGCGCTCGTACCGCTGGGCGCTGCCGTTCGAGTTCTCGACGTTCGACTACCGCGAGCTGTGCGCGCTGCTGGCCGCGCAGGGCGAGTTCGCCTTCGAGACCGCCAAGGTCGAGGGGATCGAGCGCGGCGAGGAGCACGTCGTCCACACCGACCGCGGCGACCTGCGCAGCCCGCTCGTCGTCGACGCGCTCGGCTGGCGGCGCGTGCTGGGCGACCTGCACGGCGCGGTCGTGCAGCCGCCCGACGCGCGGCTGTCGCGCGGGCTCGAGGTCCACCCGCACGGCGGGGGCGGGGACCTGACGCTGTGGCTCGACGCCCGCTACGTGACGGCCGGCTACTCGTGGAGCTTCCCGGCCGGCGACGAGGTGCGCGTCGGCGTCGGCTCGTTCGACCCGCACGTCCACGTCAAGCAGCCGACGCTGCGGCTCGCCGCCGACGAGGGCGTGCCGGCCGACGGCTTCCAGGGCAACTGGATCCCCCACCAGCTCCGTCCCGCGACCCAGGACGGCGTCTTCTTCGCCGGCGACAGCGCCGGCCACTGCCTGCCGACGACCGCCGAGGGCATCCGCACGGCGCTGTACTTCGGGATCGCGCTGGGGCGCGAGCTGCGCGCCGTCGTCGAGGGCGCCAAGACGCGCGAGCGCGCGCTGGCCGACTACCACGCCTTCTCGGCCGCGCACGCGAGCGCGTTCCGCAAGCTGCTGCGGGTCCAGGACCTCGTCGGCCACGTGATCGCGCGCGAGTGGCTGCTGCGCGCCGTGCTGACGACGATCTCGCGCCCGTCGATCGTCGAGCGCTTCTTCCGCCGCTACCTGGCGGTCGCGCCGCCCGAGTTCGCGCTCGCCGGGCGGGCCGGCCCGGGCCGCCGCGCGGGCGAGCCGGTCGCGGCCTAGCGCTACTTCGCCTCCAGCCAGGTGCGGCCGACGCCGACGTCGACCGCCAGCGGCGGCTCGCGGTCGGCCCACGGCGCGACCATCGCGCGGACGACGATCTCGCCGACCGCCTCGGCCTCGCCGGGCGGGCCCTCGAACAGCAGCTCGTCGTGGATCGTCAGGATCGGCCGCGTCTCCACGCCCGCGTCGAGCAGCGCGCGGTGGGCGCCGACCATCGCCAGCTTCATCACGTCGGCGGCCGTGCCCTGGATCACCGTGTTGACCGCGAGCCGCTCGCCGAGCGTGCGCACCTGGTAGTTGCGCGCCTGCAGCTCGGGGATCATCCGGCGCCGGCCGAACAGCGTCGTGACGAAGCCGGCCTCCTTGGCCTGCTCGATCGTGCCGGTCATGAACGCGTGCACGCGCGCGAAGCGCTCGAGGTAGGCGTCGATGAACGCCTTGGCCTCCTCGCGCGGGATGTTGAGGCGGTCGGCGAGGCCGTAGTCGGTCAGGCCGTAGACGATCCCGTAGTTGATCATCTTCGCCTTCGAGCGGTCCATCGGCGTCAGCTCGGACGGGTCCTTCTCGAAGACCTGCGACGCGGTCGCGGTGTGGACGTCCTCGCCGCGGATGAAGATCTCCTTGAGCACCGGCTCGTCGGCGACGTGGGCGAGGATCCGCAGCTCGACCTGCGAGTAGTCGGCGCTGATCAGCACGTTGCCCGCCTCGGCCTCGAAGCAGCCGCGGATCTCGCGCCCCAGCTCGGTGCGCACCGGCACGTTCTGCATGTTCGGGTTCGTCGACGCCAGGCGCCCGGTCTGCGCGCCGGCCTGCAGGAAGGTCGTGTGGATGCGCGAGCGCTCGTCGACCAGCGACGGCAGCACGTCGAGGTACGTCTTCGTGAGCTGGTTGAGCTCGCGCCAGCGCTCGACCTTGGCGACGATCGGGTGCTCGTCGCGGATCGCCTGCAGGACGCGGGCGTCGGTCGAGTAGCCGGTCTTGCCGCGCCGCTTGCGCGACAGGCCGAGCTTCTCGAACAGCACCTCGCCGAGCTGCTGCGGCGAGCCGATCACGAACTCGGTCCCGGCCAGCTCCCAGATCTCGCGCTCGAGCGCGGCGACCTCGTCGCGCACGCGCGCGCCGACCGCATCGAGGCGCTCGACGTCGAGGCGCACGCCCTGGACCTCCATCGCCCGCAGGACCGGCACGAGCGGCAGCTCGACGTCGTCCATCAGCGTCTGCAGGCCGCGCTCCTCGATGCGCTCGCGCTGCCAGGCCGCCAGCTCGCCCAGCAGCACCGCCAGGCGTCCGGCCGGATCCTCGACGTCGGCGTCCAGCCCGCGCTCCTCGATCAGCTCGCGCAGCTCGAACACGCGCCGCGCGGGCTCGAGCAGGAAGGCGCCGAGCAGCGTGTCGTGGACGAGCCGCGCCGGCACCGCGCCGAGCGACTTCGCGTCGTGCGCGGTCGCCGGCCGCTCGCCGAGCGCGAGCACGGCCTCCTCGGGCGTCGCGACGTCGCCGACGAGCACCTCACGGCCCACGGCGACCCCGAAGCGCGGCATCGCCTCGCGCGCGAACAGCTCGCCCTCGGGCGCCTCGGCCGGCAGCACGACGATCGCCACCGGCGCGTCGGCCGGCAGCGCGCGCAGGTCGTCGGCCGTCGCCTCGCGCACGCTCGCCGTGACGGTGTGCGTGGCCGGCGTGGCCGGCGCCGCGGCATCGCCCTCCCCCAGCGCCTCCTCCAGGCGCCGCAGCGGGTCGCGCAGCTCGAACTCGCGGAACACCTCGCGCAGGCGCGAGCGGTCGGGCTCGCGCGCCAGCTCGTCCCAGGGCGCGATCTCGACGCCCGGGACGTCGCGCTCGATCGTCGCCAGCCGCTTGGAGACGCGCGCGTCGTCGGCGTGCTCGACGAGGTTCTGCTTGCGCTTGGCGCCGCTGATCTCGTCGACCGAGGCGAGCACCGTCTCGAGGTCGCCGAAGCGCGCCAGCAGCTCGGCGGCCGTCTTGTCGCCGATGCCGGGGACGCCGGGGATGTTGTCCGACGTGTCGCCCTTGAGCCCGTAGAAGTCGGGGATCTGCTCGGGCGCGATCCCGTAGCGGTCGATCACCGCCTGGTGGTCGTAGAGCTTGGTCTCGGTGATGCCGCGCGCCGTCGCCATCACCTTCACGCGCGAGTCGGGGTCGATCAGCTGGAAGGCGTCGCGGTCGCCGGTGACGATCGTCACCGCGATGCCCGCGTCGCGGGCGCGCATCGCGATCGTGGCGATCACGTCGTCGGCCTCGTAGCCCTCGACGGAGACGTTGCCGTAGCCGAACGCCTCGACCAGCGGCGCCAGGTGCGGCCACTGCTGCTTGAGCAGGTCGGGCCGCGACGTGCGCGTCGCCTTGTAGTCCTCGTAGAGCTCCTTGCGCCCCGAGGCGCCCGCGTCCCAGACGACGAGCGTCGGCTTGACGCCGTGCTCGGTGAGGAGCTTGACCAGCATCGACGCGAAGCCGAAGATCGCGTTGGTCGGGAAGCCCTCGCTCGTCGCGATCGACTCCGGCAGCGCGAAGAACGCGCGATAGGCCAGCGAGTTGCCGTCGATCAGGTAGAGCTCGTCGGGCTTGGAGCCGTTGCCGTCGGCCATCGCCCGGACACTATCTCCCGGTAGCCTGCCGGTCGTGAGGAGGCCGCGCGCAGGGGGCCTGCTGACCGCGCTCGCGACGATCGCCGCCGTCGCCGTCCCGCCGGCGCACGCGGCGACGAG
>DASZVK010000120.1:0-15718 GCA_035547175.1 Solirubrobacteraceae bacterium | reverse complement strand
CTCGAAGCTCGCCAGCAGCGGCAGCAGCGCCTGGTAGTTGAGCGCGAACAGGCCGATGACGCCCATCATCGCCAGCGGCGTGCGCAGGTCGGCCCGGCGGCGGACCTCGCGCAGCGCGTCGCGGACCTGGCCGCGGGCCCGCGCGACCCGGCGGCTCGGCCGCAGCTGCGCGACGTCCATGCGCCACAGCGCCACGAAGCTCGCCCCGAACGACAGCGCGTTGACCAGGAAGCACGGCCCCACGCCGAAGGCCGCGATCAGCACGGCGGCCAGCGCCGGCCCGGTGATGCGCGCGCTGTGGATCACGACGTTGTTGAGCGAGACCGCGTTGACCAGCCGCTCGGGCCCGACGATCTCGTAGAGGAAGCTGTTGCGCGGCGGGTTGTCGATCGCGTTGATCGTGCCGCGCACGAGCACCAGCGCGTAGACGGCGAGCAGGCTCGCGTGCCCCGTCTCGTAGAGGGCCCACAGCGCCAGCGCGGGCGCCGCCATCAGCGGCTGGGTGACCAGCAGGATGCGCCGCTTGTCGAAGCGGTCGGCGAGCACCCCGGCCGACGCCGACAGCAGCAGGATCGGCAGGAACTGCAGGGCCGAGATCACGCCGACGTCGACGCCGCTGCCGGTCAGCTTGAGCACCAGCCAGGACTCGCCGACGACCTGCGCCCAGTTGCCGCCCAGCGAGACGACCTGGCCGAGGAAGTAGCGGCGGAAGTTCGGGACCGCGAGCGACGCCAGGGAGCGGGCGATCATGGCCTCGCGCCGCGCGGGCTCAGGCGTCCGCGCCCATCATGTCGGCCTCGGAGAGGTGCTCGACCTCCTCGCCGGTGTCGGCGAACGTCCGCGTCACGCGCCTGGCCGGGTAGATCCAGAGGATCACCATCGGCTCCCCGCCCGTGTTGCGGAAGGCGTGCTGGATGCCGGCCTCGATGTAGGTGCTGTCGTAGGGCACCAGCGGCGTCACGACGCCGTCGATCTCGACCTCGCCGGTCCCCGACAGCAGCGTCACCTGCTCGTCGCAGTTGTGGTGGTGCAGCGGGGCGCCCTCGCCCCTGGGGTAGCTGCTGATGCCGGTGACGATCTTGGCGTCGCCGGCCGACATGTGGGTGATCAGCGGGGTGGTCAGGATCCCGCTGCCGCGGTCGAGCACGGGGACGTCCGCGACCTTGATGACGACAGGCACGCGACGATCTTCGCGGCCCGGCCGCGTCGCGGGGCGCAAGCAAACCTTGCGCCCTCGTGGACCGTGGCGGGCTAGCGTCGGCGCACATGCGACTCCCGAAGCTGTCCGAAGAGCAGATGACCCCGCGCCAGCGCGAGCTCTCGGCGCGGATCGCGGGGCGCCGCGGCCAGACGCGCGGCCCGTTCCTGATCTGGCTGCACAGCCCCGAGCTGTGCGAGAGGGTCGAGGCGCTGGGCGCCTACGCGCGCTTCGAGTCGTCGCTCGAGCTG
Source organism: Solirubrobacteraceae bacterium (assembly GCA_035547175.1). Taxonomy (GTDB): domain Bacteria; phylum Actinomycetota; class Thermoleophilia; order Solirubrobacterales; family Solirubrobacteraceae; genus BP-464. Next base: position 14,269 of record DASZVK010000120.1, on the reverse strand, counting down.
CGCCTGCGCGAGCTGGTCCTGCTGATCGCCGCGCGCCACTTCGACGCCCAGTACTCGTGGAACGCGCACGTCGTCAAGGCCGCCGAGGCGGGCGTCGACGCCGACGCCCTGCAGCGCCTCGCCCGGCGCGAGGACCCGGCCTTCGGCCCGCGCGACGAGCGCGTGCTGCACGCCTTCTGCAGCGAGCTGCTCGAGGACCACTGGGTCTCCGACGAGACGTTCGCGCAGGCGCTCGAGCTGTTCGGCAACCAGGGCGTCGTCGACATCGTCGGCAGCCTCGGCAACTACTCGATGCTGGCGATGCTGCTCAACGCCTTCGAGGTCGACCTCCAGGCCGACCGCGAGCCGCCGTTCGCCGACGTCGGCCGCGAGCCGCGCAAGGTCCGCTCGCGCCTCGCGGGCGCCGCCGAGACCGTCGGCTAGAGTCATCTTGAGTCCCCGTGCCCGCCCGGCCGGGGCGTGGAGTCATGGACCGTCTCACCGTGATGCGGAGCTTCGTCGCCGTCGGCAAGGCGGAGAGCTTCAGCGCGGCCGCGCGCTCGCTCGGGGTCTCGGGCTCGCTCGTCTCGCGCCACATCGCCGACCTCGAGCAGCAGCTCGGCGTGCGGCTCGTCAACCGCACCGCGCGGGCGGTCAGCCTCACCGAGCAGGGCCACCGCTACCTCGAGTTCTCCGAGCGCATCCTGCGCGAGCTGGAGGAGGAGGACGCGTCGATCCGCGGCGTCCACGAGCGCGCCGAGGGCAACCTCTCGATCGTCTCGCCGAAGTGGATCGGCAGCCTCGACCTGTCCGACGCGATCGCCGCGTTCGCCGCCGAGCACCCGGCGATCGACGTCCGCTTCGACGTCGGCGGCATGTCGGACCGGATGTACGACTTCATCGAGCAGGGCTACGACATGGCCTTCCACACCAAGGACCTGCGCGACTCGTCGGTCAAGGTGCGGCGCGTGGCGACGCTGCCGTTCGTGCTCTGCGCGGCGCCCGAGTACCTGCGCCGCCGGGGCAGCCCGCTGACGCCGTCGGACCTCGCCGACCACCAGTGCCTGGTGCACCGCAACGACCCGATCTGGCACCTGCAGGAGGGCGACCGCCCGATGCACCACAAGGTGCACGGCGCCGCCTTCGTCTCGAACACGTACCTGATCCTCCAGAAGGCGGCGATCGAGGGCCTCGGCATCGCGCTGCTGCCGCTGCGCCCGATCTACGACGACGTCCGCGCCGGGCGCCTCGAGCTCGTGCTGACCGACTACGACGTGCCCGCGCGGCCGCTGTACGTCGTCTACCCGCCGGGCCTGCAGTCGGTGCAGAAGATCCGCGTCTTCCTGGAGTTCATCGCCGACTGGTTCAAGCGCTTCCCGATCGACCACGCGGCCGTGCTCGGCGCCGAGCCGGCGCTCGCCGGGGCGCGTGCAGACGGCGCAACGTAAGGCTGCGTCGGGCGGCCGGAGAGGCTGCGATCGCTCCGTTATGGTCGAGGAGCCGTGGGCATCGTCAGGGTGGAGGAGCTGCGCTTCGGCGTGGAGGACGTCGCGGAGTGCGTGCGCTTCTTCGACGACTTCGGCCTCGAGCGCGTCGAGGACGGCGCCGCCGGGGCGACGTTCCGCACCCCCGCCGGCCAGCGGCTGCACCTGCGCCGCGTCGACGACCCGGAGCTGCCGGCGGCGGTCGAGCCGGGATCGACCCTGCGCGAGCTGGTCTGGGGCGTGCACGACGCCGCCGACCTGGACGAGCTCGGCGCGGCGGTCGGCTCCGACCGCGACGTCGTCGCGGGCGCCGACGGCGTGCTGCGTGCGCGCGACGTCGCCGGCTTCGCGATCGGCCTGACCGTCGCCGACCCGGTCGTGCCGTTCTCCGAGCCGCGGCGCGAGGTCAACATGACCGGCGAGGTCCACCGCTGGAACGAGCCGCTGAGCAACTACCACCGCGCGCGCCCGATCCGCGTCTGCCACGTGGCGCTCAACGTCCGCGAGCAGGGCTGGCGCGACGCGGTCGCCTTCTACACCGAGCGGCTCGGCTTCCGCGTGACCGACCAGCTGCTCGACATGGGCACGTTCATGCAGGCGCCGGCCGACCTCGACCAGCACACCTTCCTGCTCGCCCATCGGCCGAACCGCGTCGGCCTCAACCACGTCGCCTACGAGGTCCGCAACGTCGACGAGGTGATCGAGGGCGGCAACCACATGGTCGCCTGCGGCTGGCGGGAGGCGCGCCGGCTCGGCCGGCACACGATCGGGTCCAACGTCTTTCGGTTCTTCCACGCCCCGTGCGGCGGTCGCGTCGAGTACGCGGCCGACATGGACCGCGTCGACGACTCCTACGGGCCCAACGTCTACGAGCAGCGGCCGCCGCACCACCTGTGGATGCTGCGGTCGCACGGGGACCGGGAGGGCGAGGGCGCATGAGCGCGACCGAGACCGCCGCGAACGGCGCCGCGGGCGCCGGCTACCGCCGGGTGGCGATGTACATCGACGGCGAGTGGACCGAGGGCACCTCCGGCCGCTCGGAGCCGATCCTCGACCCGGCCACCGAGACGACGCTCGGCGACGTGCCGCTGGCGGCGCCCGCCGACCTCGACCGCGCGCTGGACGCCGCCGCGCGCGGCTTCCCGACGTGGCGCGACACGGCGGTCGACGAGCGCAGCTCGATCCTGCACCGCGCGGCCGACCTCGTCCGCGCGCGGGCGGACGAGATCGCCCGCACGATGACGCTCGAGCAGGGCAAGCCACTGGGCGAGGCGCGCGGCGAGGTCGTGCGCGTCGCCAAGCTGCTCGACTGGGACGCCGAGGAGGCGCGGCGGGCCTACGGCCGGATCATCCCCTGCGACGTCGACACCGAGCTGACGGTGATCCACCAGCCCGTCGGGCCGGTGGCCGCGTTCACGCCGTGGAACTTCCCCGCGGGCTCGCCGATGCGCAAGCTGGCGGCGGCGCTGAGCGCCGGCTGCTCGATCGTCGTCAAGGCCTCCGAGGAGGTGCCCGGCACCGCCTGCGCGCTGGTCGAGTGCTTCGAGGAGGCGGGCGTGCCCGCGGGCGTGCTGAACCTCGTCTTCGGCGTGCCGGCCGAGGTCTCCGAGCGCCTGATCGACTCGCCGGTGACGCGGATGGTCGCCTTCACCGGCTCGATCGCGGTGGGCAAGCACCTCGCCGGCCTGGCCGCCCGGCACATGAAGCCGTCGATCATGGAGCTCGGCGGCCACGCGCCGGTCGTCGTCTGCGCCGACGCCGACCCCGAGCGGGCCGCCGCCGCCGTGGCCGGCGCCAAGTTCGTCAACGCGGGCCAGGTCTGCACGTCGCCGAGCCGGGTCTACGTCCACGAGAGCCTCCACGACCGCTTCCTCGACGCGCTGCTGGCGGCGACCGCCGGGGTGAAGGTCGGCAACGGCCTGCAGGAGGGCGTGCGCATGGGGCCGCTGGCCAACGCGCGGCGCCTGCAGGCGATGCAGGAGCTGGTCGCCGACGCGACCGAGCGCGGCGGCGCCGTCGCCTGCGGCGGCGCGCGCCTGGAGGGCGACGGCCTGTTCTTCGCGCCGACGGTCCTCGCCGACGTGCCCGCCGACGCGCGCGTGATGCGCGAGGAGCCGTTCGGGCCGGTCGCGCCCGTGCGGGCGTTCTCCGAGCTCGCCGACGCGCTCGAGGCGGCCAACTCGCTGCCCTACGGCCTGGCCGCCTACGGCTTCACCGAGTCGGCGGCGACCGCCGACGTGCTCAAGCGCGGGCTCGAGGCCGGGATCATCTCGATCAACCACTGCGGCGGGTCGGTCCCGGAGGCGCCGTCCGGCGGCGTCAAGGAGAGCGGCTACGGCAAGGAGGGCGGCGCCGAGGGGCTCGACGGCTACCTCGTCACCAAGCGCGTCTCCCACCGGCTGCGATGATCTGGTGCCGGTTCGAGAGCGAGGGCGGCGCCCGCTACGGCATCGTCGAGGACGAGACCGTCGTCCCGGTCGAGGGCTCGCCCTTCGACGGCCACGTCGCCGGCGACGAGCGCCTGGCGCTCGGCGCCCTGCGCCTGCTGGCGCCGGTCGAGCCGCGCACGTTCTTCTGCGCGGGGCTCAACTACCGCGCCCACATCGAGCACGCGCGCGCCCGCGGCAACCTCAAGGCGCAGGTGCCCGAGCATCCTGAGGTCGGCTACCGCGCCAACAACGCGCTGATCGGCCACGGCGAGGACATCGTCGTGCCCGGCGACGTCGCCGGCCCGGTCGAGGCCGAGCCCGAGGTGGCGGCCGTCATCGGCCGGCCGCTGCGTCACGCCACGCGCGAGCAGGCGCTCGCGGGCATCTTCGGCTGGACGATCGGCAACGACGTCAGCGCCCGCGCCTGGCAGGCGGCCGACCGCACCTTCTGGCGGGCGAAGAACTGCGACACGTTCAAGCCGATGGGCCCGTGGATCGTCACCGACGCCGATCCGGCCGAGGCGACGACGACGACCCGCGTCAACGGACGCAACGTGCTCAGCTTCGCCACCGGCGAGATGATCTTCGACGCCGCCGACTTCATCGTCGCGATCACCCAGTACATCACGATGGCGCCCGGCGACGTGCTGTGGATGGGGGCGGACGGGACCGTTCCGATCGCCCCGGGCGACACGGTCGAGATCAGCGTCTCCGGCATCGGCACCCTGCGCAACCGGGTCGTCGCAGAGACCCAGTAACACCGAAAGGACAGCATGGCCAGCACCGCGCCCAAGTTCATCCATCACGTCAACTTCCCGACCACCGACCCCGAGCGCACCAAGGAGTGGTACTCGAAGGTCTTCGGGCTGCGCCACCAGGACGTCAGCCGCTTCAGCGACACGAAGGTGCTGCTGATGACGCGCGACAACTTCGACCTGCACTTCACGCCGGTCGAGGAGATGGACCGCATGGCGCCCTACCACTACGCGGTCGAGGTCGAGGACTGGGACGGCTTCCTCGGCCACCTCGACAGCCTCGGCATCCGCTACACGCGGCCGGTCGAGCGCCCGCAGAACAACTCGAAGTTCTGCTACATCCGCGATCCCGACGGGACGATGATCGAGCTCGTCTTCCACGGCGACCGGGCGGAGTAGCGACGTGCCATACGCGAGCTCCGAGGGCGTGCGCCTCTACTACGAGGTGCACGGGGAGGGCCCTGCCGTCGTCTTCGTGCACGGCTCCGGCGGGCACCACGCCGCGTGGTGGCAGCAGGTGCCGCGCTTCGCGCGCGACCACGCGGTCGTCACGCTCGACATGCGCGGCTTCGGCAACTCCGACGCGCTGGACGAGTACGACAGCCGCGAGTTCCCCGGCGACATCCTCGCCGTGCTCGACGACGCCGGCATCGACCGCGCCGTCATGGTCGGCCAGTCGATCGGCGCCGCGGCGGCGCTGAAGGTCGCCGTCGCCCACCCCGAGCGCGCGGCCGGCGTCGTGCTCGCGCACTCGCTCGGCGGCATCGCCGACGAGGAGCTCGCCGCGCTGGTCAAGGCCGACCGCGCCGAGGCCGAGAAGCTGCCCGTGCTCGACCGCCTGCTGACGCCGTGCTTCCGCGAGGCCGAGCCCGAGAGGACGTTCCTGTTCCGCCAGATGGGGACGTTCAACCACGCCAAGATGGCCGACCTGCGCAACCTGACGGCGGGCGGGCCGACGCTCGAGGAGGTCGCCGCCAGCGGCGTGCCGGTCCTGTTCCTGGCCGGCGAGCACGACGCCGTGCTGCGCCCGCAGACGGTGCGCCGCGCCCACGAGCTGCTCGCGGGCTCGCACCTCGACGTCGTCGCCGGCGCGCCGCACTCGATGTACTGGGAGGAGCCGGGCAAGTTCAACGACGCGCTCGCGCGGTTCCTGGCGGTGGTCTGCCGATGACCGAGCGCGAGCGCGCGCTGCGCGAGGAGCTGGCCACGGCGACGCGCATCCTCGGGCGCCACGAGCTGATCGGCATGTTCGGGCACGTGAGCCTGCTGACCGACGACCCGGCCCACTACCTGATCTGCCCGGGCGCGGGCAAGCGCAAGGACCTGGTGCGCCCGGAGGACGTCATCCTCCTGCACCTCGACGACGAGTTCGCCCCGGGCCTGCCGCTCGAGCTCTACATGCACGCCGAGGCCCACCGCGCGCGCCCGGAGGTCGGGTCGCTCGTGCACGTCCACTCGCCGGCGCTGACGACGCTCAGCGCGATGGAGCGCGTGCCCGGGGAGCTGCTGATGGTCCACGCCGCCTTCTGGCCCGAGCAGGTGCCCGTCTGGGACCGCCCGGAGCTGGTCCGCGACCACGCCTCGGGGCGCGCGATGGTCGAGTGCTTCGGCGAGGCCGCGGTCGGGCTGCTGCGCTGGCACGGCGCCGTGATCACCGGCGCGACGGTGCGCGAGGCGGTCTTCCGCGCGGTGCTCGCGGAGGCCCACGCGCGGCGGCTGCTGGACTCGCTCGCGCACGGCCGTCCGATCGCCCCGGTGCCCGGCGACGAGCCGCGCGCCGCGCTCTACGACCGCATGCTGCCGCCGTTCACGCACGACCTGCACTGGCACTACGAGAGCTCGTACGTCGAGCTCGGCGAGCCGTCCGCGAAGGCCGGCTGAGCGCGCACGCTTGCGTGCGGCGCAAGCAAAGCTTGACCGCCCAACCGCCGCCCGGCCGCGCTTACGATCGCCGGAGTCTCGGATCGAGCCGCATCCGCGTCGTGAGCCCGGCGGCGGCCAGGTCCTTCCGCTGAGAAGGAGGAGGAGAAATGTCCCTTGGTGTCCCCCGCGCCCGTCGCGGGATCCTGTCCGCGCTGGTGGTCGCGCTGGGCCTCTGTGCCTTCTCGGCCACCTCGGCCTCGGCCGCGACGAAGCTGCGCATCGCGTACAACCCGAACCCGACGAACACGACGATCGTGGTCGCCGACAAGCAGGGCTTCTTCAAGAAGGAGGGGCTCGACGTCACGCTGACGCCGAACAACGCGGCCGCGGCGCTGCTGCCCGCGCTGGGCAAGCAGTTCGACCTCACGACCGCGACGCCGACCGACGTCGTCCGCGCGTTCGCCAACGGGCTCAAGCCGATCGTCGTGATGGGCCAGACGCTCGAGTCGCCGACGCTGCGCAGCTCGTACCTGCTCGTCAACCCGAGCATCACCAAGGTCGCCGACCTCAAGGGCAAGACGATCGCCGTCCCGTCGCTGGCGGGCGCCCTCTACGCCTCGACGGTCATCCAGCTCCACAAGGCGGGCATCGCGGCCAACCAGGTCAAGTTCGTCCAGGTGCCGTTCGCCAACATGCTCGACGCGCTCAAGTCCGGCCAGGTGCAGGCCGCCGTCGACATCGTGCCCTTCCAGGGCCAGATCCTCGGCGCGGGCTTCAAGGACCTGCTCAACCCGGTGATGGCGACGACCGGCAACAAGGCGACGTCGTCGGCCTTCTGGGCCGCCAACCGCGACTGGGCGACCAAGAACTACGCGACGATCCAGAAGTTCCGCAAGGCGCAGCGCGACGCGCTGGCCTGGATGAAGGCCAACGAGAAGGCCGCGCGGCAGTACCTCGTCACCGAGTTCCACCTGCCGCAGTTCGTCGCCAACACCTACCCGCTGACGAACTACCTGTACTTCCACGTCTACGCGTCGCAGTTCCAGCCGTGGGTCCAGCCGATGATGGACGCCGGGCTGCTGCGCAAGAACTCGATCAAGTCCACCAACGCGCTGGTGCTGAAGGGCGCCTAGGGGACCGGCGGCCGGCGGCGGGCGACGCGTCCCGCCGCCGGGCCGCCGTGCTGTTTGACTGTGCCCGTGCAGGAGAAGACGATGAACGGAGAGACGATGGTCGCGGCCCCGATGGCTCCGGCGAGCAGCGACGCCGGGGGTGCGCCGATCTTCGAGCTCCGCGGCGTCGAGGTCTCGCTGCCGTCCGGCGGCGAGATGCGGCGCATCCTCGACGGGATCGACCTCGAGGTGCAGGCCGGCGATGTCGTCGGCGTCGTCGGCCCTTCGGGGACGGGCAAGACGACGCTGCTGCGCGTGCTGGGCGGGCTCCTCCAGCCCACGGCGGGCACCGTCCTGCTGGACGCCAAGCCGGTCGTCGAGCCGACCGGCGACGCCGTCACCGTCTTCCAGGACTACGCCTCGGCGCTGCTGCCGTGGCGGACCGTCGAGCGCAACGTCGCGCTGCCGCTCGAGGGCCGCATGCCCAGGGCGCAGCGCGCCGATCGCATCCGCCACGCGCTGGAGATGGTCGGCCTCGCCGACCGCGCCGGCGAGTACCCGTGGCGGCTGTCGGGCGGCATGCAGCAGCGCGTGCAGATCGCCCGCGCGATGGTCATGGAGCCGCGCGTGCTGCTGATGGACGAGCCGTTCGGCGCGCTGGACGCGATCACCAAGGCGTCGCTGCAGGACCAGCTCCTCCAGGTCCGGGCCGAGATCGGCGCGACGGTCGTCTTCATCACCCACGACGTCGAGGAGGCCGTCTACCTGGCCGACCGCGTGATCGTCATCCACGGCACGCCGGGACGGCTCGTCCACGAGGTGCGCACCGAGCTGCCGCGGCCGCGCGACCAGCTCGCCACGCGCGACCTGCCGCGCTACCACGACGTCCGCCACGAGCTGGCGCAGACGCTCCGCAATGGCCGCGCGGGCTAGGCGCGCGCTCGCCGCCGTCAACTGGCTGGGCATCGGCGTGATCGTCGCCGTGCTCGGCGCCTGGCAGCTGCTCGTCAGCGCCGGGGCGATCCACTACCACTCGCTGCCCGGGCCGCTGGGCATCTGGGACGGGCTGCGCGACCTCGTCCGGATCGGGACGCTGTGGCCGGCGCTGCGCCATACGCTCCTGGCCGTCGCGCAGGCGTGGGGGCTGGCCGTCGGCGTCGGCGGCGTCGCCGGGCTGCTGCTCGGCAGCAACCGCACGGTGGCGTCGTGGACGAACGCGACGGTCGACGTCTTCCGCTCGCTGCCGGTCGTCGCCTTCATCCCGATCGCGATCCTGATCTGGGGCCCGGCGACCAAGGCCGAGGTGCTCGTCGCCGCCTACGCCGCGGTCTGGCCGATGCTCGTCAACACGGCCGGCGGCGTCCGCGGGGTCGCGCCGCGCCTGCACGACGTCGCCCGCTCGCTGCGGCTCTCGCGCACGGCGACGGCGGTCAAGATCGTGATGCCGGCGACGGGCGCGGCGATGATGGTCGGCGCGCGCCTGGCGCTGGGCACGGCGCTCGTCGTCTGCGTCGTCGCCGAGATGATCGGGGTGCCGCTCGGCATCGGCTACAACCTCGTGCTCGAGCAGTCGGCCGACCAGCCGGCGCGCATGTGGGCCTACGTGCTGATCGTCGGCGTGCTCGGCATCCTCGTCAACGCGGTCCTGGTGCGGGCGATGCGCTGCGCGTTCCCGGGCGTGTCGGCGCTCGCCACGAGGGCCGGGCGATGAGGCTCGGCGCGCTGCGCGGCCTCGTCCCGCTGGCCGTGCTGCTGGGGATCTGGCAGCTCGTCGGCGACCCCAGCTCGCCGACGACGCCCGCGCCGTCGCGCTGGTGGTCGGCGCTCAAGTCCGTCGAGGCCAGCGGCGTCCTCTGGTCGGCGCTGGGCAAGACGCTCGAGATCTTCGCCGAGGGCCTCGTGATCGCCACGGCGATCGGCGTCGCGCTCGGCGTCGCGCTGGGCGCCTCGCGGCGGCTGTCGCAGGCGCTCGGGCCGCTGCTCGAGTTCTTCCGCACGACGCCCGCCGCGGCGCTCGTCCCCGGCGCGCTGATCCTGTTCGGCGCGCGCGGGCGCACCGACGTCGGGATCGTCGTCTACGGCTGCGTCTGGCCGATCCTGCTCAACGTCGCCGCATCGCGCGGCGCGCTGCCGCCGCTGCGCCTCGACGTGGCGCACAGCCTGCGGCTGTCGTGGTGGGAGCGGATGCGCAAGATCGTGCTGCCGTCGCTCGTGCCGGCGATCGTCGTCGGCGTGCGCGTCGCCGCGCCGATCTGCTTCATCGTCACGCTGCTGGTCGACTTCCTGCTGTCGACCGGCGGGCTCGGCTTCCAGCTCGTCAACTACCAGCAGGCGTTCGACGCCGCCGGCGCGTTCGCGCTGCTGGCGTTCATCGGCGTCGTCGGCTGCCTGATCAGCGTCGTGATCGGCGGCGCCGAGCGCTTGGCGCTGCGCCGCTGGCCGCACGCGGGGCCGCGCTGACGTGCGCGCCGCGGCTCCGTGCAGGCGGCGCAACTTAAGGCTGCGTCCGCGGCCGTCGCAGCCGGTCTAGGGTCAGGCCATGCCGCTCTCGACCGAAGAGGCACGCGCGCTGATCGCCGCCTGCCAGGAGAAGGCCGCCGGCTTCGGCAAGGCCGTCACGATCGCCGTCGTCGACGCGGGCGGCTACCTCGTCGCGCTCGAGCGCCAGGACGGCGCGCGCCCGCTGACGCCGTCGATCGCCACGAGCAAGGCGTACACGGCGGCCGTCATGCAGCGGCCGGGCAACATGCTCAAGGGCTGGGCGGAGTCCGAGCCCGTGTTCTTCGGCCAGGTCGCGCGCATGGGGCTCGAGCCGATCGTCGCCACCGACGGCGCCGTCCCGATCAAGCGCGGCGGCGAGCTGCTCGGCGGCCTCGGCGTGTCCGGCGGCCGCCCGGAGGAGGACCAGGAGATCGCCGAGACGGCGCTCGCCGCCGAGGGCTACGAGCTCGAGTTCGACGCCTGGGGTCAGAGGAAGACGTCATAGGAGAGGGAGCGATGGCCAACTCATCCAAGTTCCGCGCCGACCACGTCGGCAGCCTGCTGCGCCCGCAGTCGGTGCTCGAGGCGCGCCGCCGCGTCGAGGCCGGGATGATCGAGCCCGACGAGCTGCGCGAGGTCGAGGACGAGGCGATCGCCGAGGCCGTCAAGCTCCAGAAGCGCGCCGGGATCGACGTCGTCACCGACGGCGAGTTCCGCCGCAAGGACTTCCGCGCGGGCTTCGTCGACGCGTTCGACGGCATCTCCGAGACGGTCGTGCAGAAGCCGTGGAAGGGGCCGCAGGGCACGGTGGTCCTGCCGAGCGTGCAGTTCACCGTGACCGAGCGGCTGCGCCAGCGGCGCCGGCTCGCCGAGGGCGAGGCCGCCTACCTGAGGTCGCTGACGACGAGCCCGATCAAGATCACGCTGATCGCGCCCGGGTTCCTCGTCGACCGCTTCTGGGACGACGAGACGACCGGCGCGGTCTACGAGTCGCGCGAGGAGCTCGCCCGGGACGTGGTCGACGCGACCAGGCGCGAGATCGAGGCGCTGATCGCCGAGGGCGTCCAGTACGTGCAGCTCGACAACCCCGGCTACGCCGCCTACCTCGACGACGCCAACCGCGAGCGGGTCTCGGCCGCCGGCGGCGACCCCGAGGCCGAGTTCGACCGCATGCTCGCGGCCGACGCCGCCGCGGTCGCGGGCGTCGAGCGCCCGCGCGGCGTCTCGATCGGCCTGCACGTCTGCCGCGGCAACCAGTCGAGCCTGTGGCTCGCCGACGGCTCCTACGACGCGATCGCCGAGAAGCTGTTCGGCGGCATCGACGTCGACCGCTTCCTGCTCGAGTACGACGACGAGCGTGCCGGCGGCTTCGAGCCGCTGCGCCTGATCCCCGAGGGCAAGATGGCCGTGCTCGGCGTCGTCTCCAGCAAGACGCCGCGCGTCGAGACGGTCGAGGAGATCCACGCGCGCATCGACGAGGCGACGAGGTTCGTCGACCAGGACTTCCTCGCGATCAGCCCGCAGTGCGGCTTCGCCTCCGTCGCCCAGGGCGGCAACGCGATCACGGCCGAGGTCGAGGAGGCCAAGCTGCGCGTCGTCTCCGACGCGGCGCTGGCCTACTGGGGCATCGAGTTGTAGTCCGCCGGCGCTCGCCGGTGGCCTCAGCCGGCCAGGACCTGGCCGGCGACGTGCTCGGCGATCGCCAGCGACGACGTCGCCGCCGGCGACGGCGCGTTGCGCACGGCGACGACCGGGCCGAGGCGGCTGATGCGGAAGTCGTCGACCAGGCTGCCGTCGGCGTCGACGGCCTGGGCGCGAACGCCCGAAGGGGCGGGCACGACGTCCTCGTCGCGCAGGCCGGGCACGAACGCGCGCGCCTCGCGCAGGAAGGCGCGGCGCGAGAGCGACCCGTGCAGCTCCTTGATCCCGACGCGCCAGTAGCGCGTCGCCATGCGCCTGAAGCCGGGCCAGCGCAGCGTCTCGGCGAGGTCGCGCGCCGAGGCCGTACGCCAGTCGTAGCCCTCGCGGGCGAGCGCGAGCACGGCGTTGGGGCCGATGTCGACGACGCCGCCGACGCGGCGCGTGAAGTGCACCCCGAGGAACGGGAAGCGCGGGTCGGGCACCGGGTAGATGAGGCCGCGCACGAGGTCGGCGCGCTCGGGCACGAGGCGCAGGTACTCGCCGCGGAAGGGGACGATCGCCGGCCCTGGGTCGTCTCCGGCCAGCCGCGCGACGCGGTCGGACTGCAGGCCGGCGCAGATCACGAGGCGGTCGAAGGCGTGCTCCGCGCCGCCCGCGGTCACGCGGACCTCGCCGCCCGAGCGCGCCACCGCGGTGACGGGGCTGCTCAGGTGCACGGCGCCGCCCGCGTCGGCCACCTCGCCGGCGAGCGCCCGGCAGATCGCGCCGAAGTCGACGATCGCGGTGCGCGGCGAGTGCAGCGCGGCGACCCCCGACGCGGCCGGCTCGACCTCGCGCAGCCCGTCGCCGTCGAGGCGCCGCAGGCCGGGCACGCCGTTCTCGCGGGCGCGCGCCTCGAGCGCCTCGAAGCGCGCCATCTCCGACGCGTCGCGGGCGACGACGAGCTTGCCGCACTCGTCGTACTCGAGCCCGTGGCGGTCGCAGAACTCGTGCAGGAGCCCCATCCCGCGGCGACACAGCGTCGCCTTCAGCGAGCCGGGCGCGTAGTAGAGCCCGGCATGCACGACGCCGCTGTTGCGGCCCGTCTGGTGGGCGCCGACGCGGTCCTCCTTGTCGAAGACGGCGATCTGCGCGTCCGGCTCGAGCTCGGCGAGCCGCCGCGCGATCGCGAGCCCGAGGATGCCGGCGCCGACGACGCCGATGCGCGTCGCCGCCACGCGTCAGCCTCGGCTGCGCACGGCGACCGTCTTCGTGCGCGTGTAGAAGCGCAGCGCCTCGAGGCCCTGCTCCTTGAACGCCGAGCCCGAGTCGCCGAAGCCGCCGAACGGCTGGTGGACGTCCCAGCCGGACGTCGGCAGGTTGACCGAGACCTGCCCGGTGTCGACCTCGGCCGCGAACCGCGCCGCGGACTCCAGCGAGCGCGTGAAGACGGCCGCCGAGAGGCCGTAGGGCGAGTCGTTGACCGCCGCGATCGCCTCCTCGAGGCCGTCGACCTCGACCACGGCGATCGCCGGGCCGAAGACCTCCTCGCGCCAGATGCCCATCTCGGGCGAGACGTTCGCATAGATCGTCGGCTCGACGTAGCAGCCGCCGCGCAGGCGCTCGTCGGCGGGCGCGCCGCCGCCCGCCACGACGCGCGCGCCCTCGGCCACGGCGCGCTGCAGGTGCGCGAGCACGTCGTCGCGCTGCGACGCGCTGACCAGCGGGCCCATCGTCGTCTGCGGGTCGAGCCCCGGCCCGAGGCGCACGGCCCGCGCGCGCTCGCTGAGCAGCTCGAGCAGCTCGGCGGCGATCGCGCGGTCGGCGACGACGCGGCTGGTCGCCGTGCAGCGCTGGCCGGCCTGGCCGAAGGAGGCGGCGGCGATCGTGTCGGCGGCCAGCGCGAGGTCGGCGTCGGCGAGCACCGCGGTGGCGTTCTTGCCGCCCATCTCCGTCTGCACGCGCACGTTGCGCCCGCCGAGCGCGCGCTGGATGCCGAGCCCGACCTCGGTCGAGCCGGTGAAGCTCACGGCCGCCAGCCGCGGGTCGGCCAGCAGCGGCCCGGCCAGCGCGCTGCCGCGGCCGGTCACGGTCGCCAGCACGCCCGCGGGCAGGCCCGCGTCGTGCAGCGCCCGCGCCAGGTGCAGGGCGACGAGCGGCGTCTCGGTGGCCGGCTTGAGGACGACCGCGTTGCCGGCGAAGAGCGCCGGCGCGAGCTTGCGCGCCGGCGTCAGCAGCGGGTCGTTCCAGGGCGTGATCAGGAGCACGACGCCGACCGGCTCGGCGTGCACCGAGACCTCGACGCCGGGCCGCGCGTCGGCCAGCAGCTGCCCGATCGGCAGGCGCGCCATCGACGCGTAGTAGTCGAGGAAGTCGGCCGCCTTGGCGACCTCGACGGTCGCCTCGGCGAGCGTCTTGCCCATCTCGCGCACGAGGTCGCGGGCGATGCCCGGGGCGCGCTCGCGCAGCAGGTCGGCGGCGCCGCGCATCGTCGCGGCGCGGTCCAGCGGCGCGGCGCGGCGCCACGTCGCTGCGCCCTCGGCGGC
>DASZVK010000119.1:0-2536 GCA_035547175.1 Solirubrobacteraceae bacterium | reverse complement strand
TCAACATCCACCGCGTCGAGATCGACCTGAGCGACGCGTCGGATCCGACGTTCGCGCAGGCGCCGTCCGACGGCCTGTTCGACACGACGCGGACGCTCGGCGGCTCCGAGCAGGTCGCCTTCAGGGCGGCCGACACGGGCGGCGGCGTCGCGACGGCGAGCGTGCTCGTCGACGGCGTCGAGCTGGACCGGCGCGTCGTCGACGACAACGGCGGCGCGTGCGCGGAGCCGTACACCCTGCGGGCGCCGTGCAAGGCCGCGGTCGACGCCGCCTACGCCTTCGACACGACGCAGCTCGCCGACGGCGCGCACGCCGTCTCGCTCGTCGTGCGCGACGCCACCGGCGTCAACCAGGTCGCCTACGGCCCCGTCTCCGTCACGGTCGACAACTCGGCGCCCGCCTCGCCGTCGGCGAGCCCCGGCCCGGGCCCGGCGCAGGTGATCGGGGCGCCGCTGCCGGCGATCGCGCTGCCGACGCTCGCGCCACTGCCGACGGCGCCGCGCGTCGTCCCCGCGCCGAAGACGACGACGTCGACGGCCAACGGCACCAACGCCAGCGCCCACGCGAAGCTGCCGGGGGCGGAGAGGCAGCGGACGATCGGCGCCGGCAGCGCGACCGTGATCCGCGGCCGCCTCGTCGACGCCAAGGGCCGCCCGATCGCCCATGCGCGCCTCGACGTGCGCGCCCGCGTGCGGATGACGGGCGCCACGACGAAGACGATCGCCCACGTCACGACGACGTCGACCGGCGCCTACTCCTACCGCCTGCCGCCCGGGCCCAGTCGCGAGGTCACGTTCGCCTACAAGGCGCGCACGACCGACCGTCGCTACGCGGTGACGCGCAGGATCGTCGTCTACGTCAAGGCGGCCGTGCGGCTGTCGCGCAGCGCCACGAAGCTGCGCAACGGCCAGGTCCTCACGCTGACCGCCCACGCGGTCGGGCAGAGCATCAGGCGCCGCGCCACGACGATCGCCTTCGAGGTCCGGATCGGCACGAGCTGGCGGACCTTCGCCACGGCCTCGATCGACGCGCACGGCGTCGCCCGCGCGCGCCACCGCTTCCGCTACACGACGGCCGCGGTGACGTACCGCTTCCGCGCCCGCACGACGCGCAACGCGGCGTTCCCCTACCTGCCCGGCACGTCGCCCGTGCGCAGCGTGCTCGTGCGGCCCTAGCGGTCGGGCGGCAGGTAGGCGAACGGCAGCCCCCCGGCGATCTCCGACAGCCGGGGGGCTGTCCGGTCGCGCTCGGAGACGACCAGCTCGGAGGCGGGCAGCGGCCACTCGACACCGACGTCGGGGTCGTCCCAGGCGAAGCCGGCCTCGACCGCGCCCGAGTAGTACTGATCCTGCTTGTAGAGCACGTCGGCGATCTCGGAGGTCACGCAGAAGCCGTGCGCGAAGCCGACCGGGACGTACAGCATCCGCAGGCTCTCGTCGGTCAGCTCGAAGGCCTCCCACTCGCCCCAGGTCGGCGAGCCGCGGCGGACGTCGACGAGCACGTCGACGATCGACCCGCGCCCGCAGCGCACCAGCTTGGTCACGCCGCGGCCGACCTGGAAGTGCATGCCGCGCACGACGCCGCGCGACGAGCGCGAGTGGTTGTCCTGGACGAGCTCCTCGACGATCCCCAGCGCCGCGAACTCCGCCCGCCGGTAGGTCTCGGCGAAGAAGCCGCGGTCGTCGGCGAACACGGCCGGCTCGATCAGCAGCGGCCCCTGCAGCCGCGTCGGCAGCACCTGGAAGCGCACGCGCGGAGCCTAGTCGGCGCCCCCGCCGGCGACGGCCGGCCGCGCCATCCGCAGCCGCAGCGCCTCACGCAGGCCGGCCTCGACCTGCCGCGCGCCGAGGTCCCAGGTGCGCCCTCGCGCCCACTCGATGCCCGTCGCCGAGCGGCGCTGCCACTCGGCCTCGTCGTCGAGCAGGCGCTCGAGCGCGTCGGCGATCGACAGCGGGTCGAACTCGGCGAACGCGACGCCGCCGTCCTCGCCGAAGATGCCCTCGCCGCTGACGCCCGCCAGCTCGACGCACGGCATGCCGCAGGCGAGCATCTCCTGCGGGATCACCGAGTAGTTCGTCATCGACAGGACGAGCCCGACCGTTCCCTCGCTGAACGTCCACGCGAGCTGCTCGAGCGACAGCACGCCGAGGTCCTCGTAGGCGAACGGCGCGTAGATCGACATGTCGCTGCCGAAGCTGGCGATGCGCGTGCCGGGCCGGCGCTCGAGCAGCTCCTCGAGCGCCAGCAGGGCCAGCGGCACCGCGCGCCGCGGCGTGCTGTCGCGGCCGTAGAGGACGACCGTGTCGCGGCGGCGCGGCACCGGCCGCGGGAAGTAGACGTCGTGCTCGATCCCGAACGAGAAGCGCGACGTCGTGCCGCCATAGCGGCCGGCCATCTCCTCCAGCCACGGCGAGCCGCAGAGGTGGTGGAAGCCGAGCTCGTAGGTCGCCTCCGACCAGCGCGCCTCGGCCGAGGTCGCGTAGAACTCGGGCTCGTGGTCCTGGACGAGGTAGGCGCGGGCGCGCGTCGCCGGCAG
>DASZVK010000118.1:0-1655 GCA_035547175.1 Solirubrobacteraceae bacterium | reverse complement strand
AGCCCGAACCGCCGGGCGACCGACGGGGTCAGATCCTCCGTGGTCACGCCGAGGTAGGCGTACTGCACCCGGCCCGTCGCCAGCAGCTGCTCGAGCGAGCGGCGCGCCGAGTCGATCGGGACCGCGAACCCGACCCCCTCGAAGCCCGAGCCGGCGCCGCTCGAGCGGATCTGCGCGTTGATGCCGATCACCCGGCCGCGCGCGTCGAAGAGCGGCCCGCCCGAGTTGCCGTGGTTGATCGGCGCGTCGGTCTGGATCGCGTCGACGAGGTCGTAGCGGGTGGTCAGCGACGGGATCGCGCGGCCGGTGGCTGAGACGACGCCGACCGTGAGCGAGTCCGCGTTCCCGAACGGGCTGCCGATCGCCGCGACCGGCGCGCCGACGACCACCTCGTCCGAGCGGCCGAGCGGCACCGGGTGCACCGCGTGGTCGCGCGGGTCGACCTTGACGACGCCGACGTCGTCGTACAGGTCGTAGCCGACGATCCGGGCAGGGACGCGATCGCCGTCGGCGAACTGGACGTAGACGGAGCGCGCCGCGCGGGCGCTCCCGACCGCGCCCTGGCCGGCCGTGGTGATGACGTGCGCGTCGGTGAGGATCAGCCCCGACCGGGCCACGACGAAGCCGGAGCCCTGGCTCTCGGACGCCCCCGTCCCGCCGAACGACGAGACGATCGTGACGACGCCGGCCGAGCGGGCGCGATAGATCTGGGCCGGCTGGAAGCCGTTGCCCGTCAGCGGCCGCGCGGCGACGACGGCCGAGGGCAGGCCGGCGTCGGTCAGGCGGGCGCGCAGGACGGTCGTTCCGCCCCCGCCGATCCACCCGCTGCCGGCGCCGACCGCCAGCGCGATGGCGGCGCCGACGACGGCCGAGCCGAGACAGAGAGCCGCGATCGCGAGGCGCACGCGGGCCAGCGTAGCCCTCGTCCCGTTTTCACGTCGAAACGACGGCCGGTTGCACGGGAACGTCGGCCGTCGGCAGCACGAGCGTGAACGCCGTCCGGCCGGGCTCCGACGCCAGCTCGATGCGGCCGCCCATCACCTCGGCGAGCTCGCGCGCGATCGCGAGCCCGAGGCCGCTCCCCGAGGCCCGCCCGCCCTCGAGCCGGTAGAAGCGCTCGAACACGTGGTTCTGGGCCTCGACCGGGATGCCCGGCCCGCGATCCCGCACGACGAGGAGCGCCCGGCTCCCTTCGCGGGCGGTCTCCAGCTCGATCGGCGTGCCGCGCGGCGTGTGCACGAGCGCGTTCTCGACGAGGATGCGGCCGATCTGCAGGACGCGCGCCGCGTCGCCGCGCGCCGCGACCGGGCGCGAGGCGCCGGTGCGCAGCTCGTGCTCGGTGGCCATCGCCCGCGGCCCGAACTCGGCCGCCAGCTCGTCGGCGAGGCCGCCGAGGTCGACGTCCTCGGCGGCGACCGCGATCCGGCCGGCGTCGAGCCGGGAGAGGTCGAGCAGGTCGGTCGCGAGCTTCGTCAGGCGCTCCACCTGCTCGCGCATCCGGGCCTGGAACTCCTGGCGCGTCGCGTCGTCGAGCTCCGGGTCGTCGAGCAGCTCGAGGAAGCCGCCGAGCGAGAAGAGCGGCGTCCGCAGCTCGTGGGACGCGTTGGCGATGAACGCGCCGCGGGCCCGGTCGAGCCGCGCCAGACGGAGCCGCA
>DASZVK010000117.1:0-3119 GCA_035547175.1 Solirubrobacteraceae bacterium | reverse complement strand
CGCGTCGGCATCGCCTGGTCGATCCCCGGGGCGACGCCCGCCGCGGCGCAGGCGCGCGTGCTCGACGAGCTGGCGGCGGCGCTCGGCGCGCTCGGCGCCCGGGTCGTCGAGGTCGACCTGCCCGACGCCGCGAACGCGCTGCGCGCGTTCGCGACGATCCAGCGCGTCGAGGCGCTGGCCGTCCACGTCGGGCGCGGCCTGTACCCGGCGCACGCCGCCGAGTACGGCGACGACGTGCGGGCGCGGCTCGAGTCGGCGCGGGCGGTGACGGAGGGCGACCACGCGGCGGCGCTCGCCGAGCGCCGCCGGATCGTGGAGGCGTGGGCGGGGCTGCTGGCGTCGGTCGACCTGCTGGTCATGCCGGTGTCGGCGATCGCGCCGCCGCCGGTCGGCGCCGACCGCGTCGTGCACCTCGGCCAGGAGCGCGACGTCCGCGACCTCGTGATGCCCTACACGGTCGCGCAGAATCTCGTCGGCGCGCCCTCGTGCGTCGTCCGCGCGGGCTTCGACGACGACGGGCTGCCGGTCGGCGTCCAGCTCACCGCCGCGCCGGGCGAGGACGCCGTCGTGCTCGCCTGCGCCGCCGAGCTGGCCGACGCGACGCCCGACGTCCAGGCGCCGCGGGCGCCGGACCCGGCGCCGACCGCAGCGGCCTAGCCCCAGCGCAGGGTGCGCGGGCGCGGGCGCATGCGCAGCAGCCGCGCGGGTGCTCCGGCGACGACCGCGTTGGCCGGCACGTCGCGGGTGACGACCGAGCTGGTGCCGACGATCGCGTTGTCGCCGACGGCGACGCCGCGCAGCAGGCACGCGCCGTAGCCGATCCAGACGTTGTGGCCGACGCGCACGTCGCGCTTGTAGATGCCCTGCTCGCGGATCGGGCGCTCGACCTCGACGACGCCGTGGTCGAAGTCGATCAGCATCACGCGGTCGGCGACGATGCACTCGCGGCCGATCGAGACGTGCTGGAAGGAGGAGATCGTGCACTCCTGGCCGAGCACCGTCTTGGCGCCGATCCGCACCTCGCCCTCGTGCGCGCGGATCTTCGTCCCGTGGCCGATCCACGACCAGCGGCCGAGGTGGAGCCTGGCGTCGCGCCCGATCTCGAGCTCGACGCCGGGGCAGACGAAGCAGACGCCGTCGGTGACCAGGCGCCCGCGCCAGCGCAGCTTCAGCCACAGCCAGCGCGCGAGCAGCACCGCGTAGCCGGGGCGCAGCATGTGGTTGCGCGCGGCGAAGCGCAGGAACGTCACGAGGTTGCCGCGCAGCGGCGGCGGGTCGCCGCGCAGCGCCACCGGGAGCGCGCTCGGCGGCCGGGGCGTCACCCCGCGGGGCGGAGGGGGGGCGTGCGCCGGGACCGGGACGGGCTCGGGCTCCACGGCCGCAGCCTATCCCGGGGATCGTCCACCCGCCGGGTAGGGTCGGGCGGGTGCGATCGGACTCCGCACGCGACGACGACCTGGCCGCCCGCCTGCTCGCGGGCGACGAGCGCGCGCTGGCGCGGGCGATCTCGCTGGTCGAGGACGACGACCCGCGTGGCTGGGCGCTGGTCTCCGAGGTCTTCCCGCGCACGGGCGGCGCGGCGGTCGTCGGCGTCACGGGCCCGCCCGGCGCCGGCAAGTCGACGCTCGTCGGCGCGCTGACCGCGCTGCGCCGCCGGGCGGGCCGCAGCGTCGGCGTGCTCTCCGTCGACCCCTCCTCGCCGTTCACGCGCGGCGCGCTGCTCGGCGACCGCATCCGCCTCGCCGACCACTTCCTCGACCCCGGCGTCTTCATCCGCTCGATGGCCAGCCGCGGAGCGCTCGGCGGACTCTCGGAGGCGGCGCTGCAGGCCGTGCTGCTGATCGACGCGGCCGGCCGCCAGGACGTCTTCGTCGAGACGGTCGGCGTCGGCCAGGGAGAGGTCGACGTGATCGACCACGCCGACACCGTCGTGCTCGTCCTGATGCCCGGCTCGGGCGACTCCGTGCAGGCGCTCAAGGCCGGGGTCATGGAGATCCCGGACGTGGTCGTCGTCAACAAGGCCGACCACCCGCTCGCCGACGCGACCGTGCGCGAGGTGCGCGGCGCGCTGGCGCTCGCCCCGGCGCCGGAGGGGGCCTGGCGGGTCCCGGTGCTGAAGACCGAGGCGACCACCGGCGAGGGCGTCGCCGAGCTCGCCGAGAGCCTCGACGAGCACCGCGCCCACGTCGAGGCGCAGGGCACGCTGGCCGAGCGCCGGCGGCGCAACCTGCGCAACGAGGTCGTCGCGCTCGCCGCGCGCCGCCTGCGCCGCGACCTCGAGGCCCGCCTCGCCGGCGACGCGGAGTTCCAGCATCTGCTCGACGAGGTCGTCGCCCGCCGCCTGGACCCCGCCAGCGCGGCGGCGCGGCTGCTCGAGCGGCGCGGCCCGGGGACGCCCGCCTAGAGCCCGAGCCCGTGCGGCGGCGCCGGGGTGGCGTGGCCGAGCAGCGTCGCGCCCAGCAGCCAGGCGGTCGCGGCGACCGTCAGCACCGCGAGCGTCGCCGCGGATCGCGGCCAGCGGCGCGCCGCCCACGCCGCGAGCGCGGCGCCGAGCGGGGCGACGGGGACGAGCATCCGCGTGTCGAACCACGCCCCGTGCAGAGCGGGGGCCAGGAACGTCGCGGCGACGACCTGCGCGGCGCACGCCAGCGCCAGGAACGCGGCGACGATCTCGACGTCGACGCGCTCGCTGGCGATCCGCGCGACGCGCGTGCGCCGCGAGCACCACAGCAGCCACAGCGAGCCGGCCGCGAGCAGCGAGAACGGCGCCCACGGCACGACGTCGGCGACGATCGTGCCGAGCCGCCCGAGGCGCGCCAGCGCGTCGCCGACGTCGTGGATGCCGGTCACCGGGCCGCTCGCCCGGCGCGCCGCGTACGGCGTCAGCCCGCCGTAGAGGCGCGCGCTGAAGGCGACGAACACGACCGCCGACATCAGCACGACCTCGAGCGCGGCGAGCCCCGCCAGCCCGCGTCGGCGCCGGCGCAGCCAGTGCGCGATCGCCAGCGCGACGACGGCCGCCGGCAGCGCGCCGCCGAGTCCCAGCCAGGGGACGGCGGCGGCCAGCAGCGCGCCCCAGAAGGCGTGGGCCGTGCGCGGCGCGTCGCGCACGCTCAGCG
>DASZVK010000116.1:0-5580 GCA_035547175.1 Solirubrobacteraceae bacterium | reverse complement strand
GGCAGTGGGCGTCGGCCGCCGCCGCGCTCGGCGTCCAGCTCGCTCCGGACGCTCCCGACCTGCGCCCGCCGCGGGACTTCCACGGCGTCGCCGTCACCTACGCGCGCGTCGTCGGCGCGCCGGCCGCGTTCGCCCGCGCGTGCACGCCGCGGACGCTCGTCGTCGCCGACGAGGTCCACCACCTCGGCGACGACCTCGCCTGGGGCGAGGGCTTCGAGGCGGCCTTCGCCGCCGCGGGTCGGCACCTGCTGCTGTCGGGCACGCCGTTCCGCTCGGACGCGGCGGCGATCCCGGGCGTGCGCTACGACGGCTCGGGCACGGCCGTGCCCGACTTCACCTACGGCTACGACGACGCCGTGCGCGACGGCATCTGCCGGCCGGTGACGTTCGTCGGCTTCGACGGGACGCTGCGCTGGCGCAGCGGCGACGACGTGCTCGAGGCGGGCTTCGGCGAGGCGCTCGGCGGTCGCGAGGCGTCGCGCCGCTACCGCACCGCGATCTCGACCGAGCTCGAGAACGGCCTGCCGCGCATCCTGCGCGAGGCGCACGCGCGGCTGACGCACCTGCGCCGCGAGGGCGGCCACCGCGACGCCGCCGGCCTGGTCGTCGCGGCTGACGGCGAGCACGCCGCGCGCGTGGCGAAGGTGCTGCGCGACGTCAGCGGCGAGGCGCCGACCGTCGTCGTCCACACCGACGCGCGCGCGCACGAGAGGCTCGAGGCGTTCCGCGCCGGGACGGCGCGCTGGATCGTCGCGGTGAACATGGTCAGCGAGGGCGTCGACATCCCGCGGCTGCGGGTCGGCGTGTACGCGACGGCGGCGAAGACGGCGCTGATCTTCCGCCAGATCGTGGGGCGCTTCGTGCGCGTGATCCCGGGGCGCCCCGTGGAGCGGAGCTGGCTGTACCTGCCCGGCGACCCGGTGCTGCAGGCGCACGCGGCCGACGTCGAGCGCGAGCTGCTGCACGTGCTTCGCGCGCCGGCCGACGACGGGCTGCTCGACGAGCCGCGCGAGCGCCGCGAGACCGAGCGCTCCGAGGCGCCCGACTTCGTGCCGCTGGCCGCCGACGTCGCGCCCCAGCTCGCGCTGTTCGGCCCGCCCGCCGGCGCCGCGCCGGCGCCGCGCGTGGCGGATGGGTGGGCCGGGCCGCCGCCGGTCCCCGGCGCCGCTCCGGCGGTGTCCAACCACGAGCGCCGCCGGCGGCTGCGCGAGGACCGCCGCCGCCTCGTCGCCGACCTCGGCCGCCGCGACGGCCGCCCGCACGCGGAGATCAACGCCTGGCTGAACCGCGAGACGGGCGTCGCCCGCGTGCAGGACGCGACGATCGATCAGCTGCAGTCGTCGATCGACCTGCTGTTCGGCGCGCTCCGCTCCGCGCAGAGCGCGTCTCGCCGCCGCTGACGCCGTCCTCGCCCGCTCGCGTGCGACCAGCACGCGTCGCGGGCTGCGTCCCGGTCGGCGACGACGATCCGTCGCTCTCGGCTCAGGCGGACGCGGCGTTCATCGTCGCGCTGTCGACGACCTGCTCGAAGCGCGTGATCCTGTCGTCGCCGTCGAGCCAGTACCAGTGCGTGAAGCGCGCCGTGAACGGCCTGCCGGTCGCGGTGCTCGTGCCCGAGTAGGTGCCGAGTGCGACGACGACGTCGCCCTGCTCGATCACCGTCTCCGGGTCGGCCCGGAAGCCGTCCCAGTCGGCGCCGAGCCGCGCGAAGACCTTCTCGCCGACCTCCTCGGGGCCGTTGTACGTGCCGCCGTAGGCGACGCCCGCCGACTCGATCCACACGACCTGCGGATGCATCGCGGCGAACAGCGCGTCCGGGCTCGCGTAGAGGCCCGTCACGTACTCGACCTTGCTCATCTGGCTCTCCTCCTGGGACGGGAAACGGCGGCGATCGTACCTGGAGCGATGGGCCGCCTGGGACTCGAACCCAGATCTGCGGGCTTAAAAGGCCCCCGCTCTGCCGATTGAGCTAACGGCCCGGGTCCGCCACTCTACGGCGAGTCGCCCCATGGCTCACGCCGCTGCAGCGCCGACCGCGCTCTAGACTCGGGCTCCCAGGCCCCCATGGTGTAGCGGTCAGCACGCCAGCCTTTCACGCTGGTAGCGGGGGTTCGATTCCCCCTGGGGGTACTGAGCGCGCTTGCCCCGCCGCGACATCAGATCGACTGCAGCAGGCCGCCGTCGATCGCCAGGCGCTGGCCGGTCACGTAGCCGGCGCGGGCCGAGCACAGGAACGCCGCCGCGGCCGCCATGTCCTCGACGGATCCCAGGCGGTCGGCCGGGACCACGGCGCGGGCGGCCTCCTCGGCCTGCTCCAGCGAGCCGTACAGCTCGACGAGCCGGTCGGTGGCGATCCGGCCGGGCAGCAGCGTGTTGAGCGTCACGCCCTCGGCGGCGACCTCGCGCGCGATCGTCTTGAACGCGGCGACCATCGCGACGCGGTGCGCGTTGGACAGCACGAGGTTGGTCGTCGGCTCGATCGCGGTCGTCGAGGCGACGTTGAGCACGCGGCCCCATCCGCGCTCGCGCATCGCCGGCACGACGGCCTCGACGAGCGCCATCGGCCCGAGCACGAGCGTCCGGTAGGCCTGCTCCCACTGCTCGCGCGTGAAGCCGAGGGCGTCGGGGCCGCCCGGCGGGCCGCCCGTGTTGCAGACCAGCACGTCGATCGGCCCCAGCCGCTCGGCCACCGCGGCCAGCAGCCGTGGCGCGCCGTCGAGGTCGGCGCTGTCCCAGGCGAACGCCTCCGCCCCGATCTCGCGTGCGACCGGCTCGGTCCGCTCCAGCGAGCGCGACGAGATCGCCACGCGCGCGCCCTCGGCGGCGAGCTCGGCGGCGATCGCCCGCCCGATCCCGCGCGACGCGCCGGTGACGAGCGCCACCCTGCCGGCCAGGCCGAGGTCCATGCGACGGCACTGTATTGGCCGCGCTCCCTACCCTCATAGGCCCTGACCCACCCACCCGGGCGGTTAGCTCAGCTGGTCAGAGCGCCTGCCTTACAAGCAGGAGGTCACTGGTTCGAACCCAGTACCGCCCATGCCCCGAGCCCGTCGGCGCCTCACGCCCGGACGCGGTAGTACTCGGCGTTGCGCTCGATGTAGTCGGCCCACACCGCCGGGACCTGGTCCTCGGCGAAGATCGCGTCGACCGGGCACGCCTCGACGCAGGCGTCGCAGTCGATGCACTCCTCGGGATCGATGTAGAGCTGGTCGTGCCGGTCGAAATCGGGCTCGTCCGGGGTGGGGTGGATGCAGTCGACCGGGCACACCTCGACGCACGAGGTGTCCTTGGTGCCGATGCATGGCTCGGTGATCACGTACGCCATCGGGTCCTCGCCGCTCGTATTTTCACAATCCTGCTGTGTAAAACTAGCAGACGGGCGCCTGGTCCTCCTGGTCGCGCTTTGCGAGACTAGGCCGCGTGGACGTGCCGACGCGACCGGGGGACGTGCTCGCGCAGCCGACGCGGGCCAGCCTGTTCGCGCTGCTCGGCGAGCTGCGCCGGCCCGCGTCCAGCGACGAGCTGGCCGAGCGGCTCGGGCTGCATCCCAACGGGGTGCGCACCCACCTCGAGCGCCTGCACGACGCGGGGCTGGTGTCGCGCCGGCGCGAGCGGCTCGCGCGCGGGCGCCCGCGCTACACGTGGACGATCAGCCCCGACGCGCAGCCCGGCGGCGACCCGCCGACCGGCTACGCGGACCTGGCGCGCTGGCTGGTGCGCTCGCTGGACGAGGGCAGCACCCGCGTGCGCGACGTCGAGGCCGTCGGGCGCCGGATCGGCCGCGAGCTCGCCTCCGGCGACGTCGGCGCCTCGGGCGAGCAGCACATGCACGACGTGCTCACCGCGCTCGGCTTCCAGCCCGCGCGCGTGTCGATCGACGCCGACCGGCTCTCCTACCGGCTGCGCAACTGCCCGTACCGCGACGCCGTGCGCGAGCGGCGCCAGCTCGTGTGCGGGCTGCACCGCGGCCTGACGCGCGGCATGCTCGACGTCCTCGACCCGAAGACCAAGCTCGTCGGCTTCGTGGCCAAGGACCCCGACGTGGCCGGCTGCCTGATCGAGCTGCGGGGCCCGATGGCCGCCGAGGCGGCCGGCCGGGCGAGCGCGCCGTGAAGCGCAGCGCCGCGCTGGCCTCGCTCTCGCGCGACCACCACCAGGCGCTCGTCGTCGCCCAGCGCCTGCGCCGCGCCGACGCCGCCGGGGCGGCCGACGCGCGCGAGCGCTTCCTCGACTACTGGCGCGAGCACGGGCGCCGGCACTTCCGCCTCGAGGAGGAGGTCCTGCTGCCCGGCTACGCCGCCCACGGCGACGCGCACGACCCGCTCGTGCTGCGGGTCCTCGGCGAGCACGTCGAGATCCGCCACCGAGCCGACCGGATCGCCGCCCGGCCGGTGTCCGGCGCGGACGACCTGCACGACCTCGGCGAGCGCCTGGCGGCGCACGTCCGCCTCGAGGAGCGCGAGCTGTTCCCGCTCATCGAGCGGGCCATGCCCGCCGACGAGCTGCTCGCCCTCGCCCGCGCCCTCGAGCGCGCCGAGGACGAGCCTCCGCCGTCGGCCTAGCCGGCCCGGGCGGGCGCCCTCGCGAGGCGCGCCGGCGGGCCAGCACGGCGCCGCCGGCGGCGAGCAGCAGGAACAGGACGATCGCCGTCTCGCCGAGCGCCCCGCCCCAGCGCCACGCGGTCGTGTCGCCGGCGGCGTCGCCCGCCAGGCGCAGGGCCAGCGAGGCGTGCAGCAGCGCCAGCGGCGCGTAGAGCGCGGGCCGGTAGGGCAGCGGGACGCCGAGCACGGCCGGGACGATGACCGGCGCGTGCGCGAAGACCATCGAGAAGACGAAGCCGAGGAAGATCGCGTGGACCATCGCGTCGTAGCCGGAGCCGTAGCCCTCGAGCGCCCCGCCGGCCAGCCACGTGCCGCCGGCCACCGCCAGCCAGCCGTAGCCGGCGATCAGCGCGACGGCCATGTAGCGCGTGGCGCCGCCGACGCGGATCGTGCGCCGCGCGACGTCGTGACGCGCCAGCCAGGCGGCCTGGGCCAGGAGCCCGGCCCCGGCCAGGCGCACGCCCGCCGCGGGCCAGGGGCCGGCGAGCACGACCCCGGCCAGGAAGGCGCCGACGGCGACGAGCAGCAGCCGCCGGGCCCACGCCGACGGCCGGCGCAGGCGCGAGAGCTCGAGCCGCTCGCCGACGATCGTCAGCACCAGGAACGCCGCCAGCCACGGCACCACGGTCGTCATCTGCGCGCCGGCCAGGCGCGCCAGCGCGGCGACCGGCCAGGCCGCCGCGCCCAGCCCCATCACCGTGTTGTGCCAGCTCGGCTGGAGCCGGTGCACGAGCACGAAGACGCCGACCAGGACCAGGCCGCCGAACGCGAGCAGCGCCCAGCCGACGTCGGCCGGCAGGCCGACGATCAGCCATGCCGCTCCCGCCCCCGCCGCGGTCGGGGCCGCGTAGGCCCAGGCGCGCCGCAGGGCGACGGCGCGCTCGAGGCCGATCTGCGTGCCCAGGAAGCCGAGCACGAGCAGCGGCCCGTGGTCGGCGGCCAGCGCGGGGCGCAGCGGCGGCACGTCGAGGCCGAGTCG
>DASZVK010000115.1:0-5298 GCA_035547175.1 Solirubrobacteraceae bacterium | reverse complement strand
GATCGCCTCGTCGAGGCTGTCGACGCGGACGACGCTCAGCAGCGGCCCGAAGACCTCGTCGTCGTAGACCGGCATCCCCGGCCGCACCTCGTCGAGCACCGTCGGGCCGACGAAGAAGCCGGCCTCGGCGCCGTCGACCTCGACGTCGCGGCCGTCGAGGGCCAGGCGGGCGCCGGCGGCCACGCCGCGCTCGATGTAGTCGCGCACGCGGTCGCGCGCGGCGGCGGTCACGACCGGCCCCATGTCGACGCCGGGGCCCGTCGCCGGGCCGGTGCGCAGCGCCGCCGCGCGCTGGGCGATCGCGTCGACGAGCGGGTCGGCGACCTCGCCGACGGCGACGGCGACGGAGATCGCCATGCAGCGCTGGCCGGCCGAGCCGAACGCCGCCGAGACGACCGCGTCGGCGGCGCCGGCGAGGTCGGCGTCGGGCAGCACGACCATGTGGTTCTTGGCCCCGCCGAGCGCCTGGACGCGCTTGCCCGCGGCCGCCGCGCGGCCGTAGACGTAGCGCGCGATCGGCGTCGAGCCGACGAAGCTGACCGCCTCGACGTCGGGGTGGTCGAGCAGCGCGTCGACCGCCTCCTTGTCGCCGTGGACGACGTTGAGCACGCCGTCGGGGAAGCCGGCGCGCGCGACGAGATCGGCCAGCAGCAGCGACGCCGAGGGGTCGCGCTCGGAGGGCTTGAGCACGAACGTGTTCCCGCAGACGAGCGCGATCGGGAACATCCACAGCGGCACCATCGCCGGGAAGTTGAACGGCGTGATGCCCGCGCAGACGCCGAGCGGGCGGCGCAGCGAGTGCGCGTCGACGCCGCGGGCGACCTGCTCGGAGTGCTCGCCCTTGAGCATCATCGGCGCCGTCAGCGCCAGGTCGACGATCTCCAGGCCGCGGGCGATCTCGCCGGCGGCGTCGTCGCGCAGCTTGCCGTGCTCGGCCGAGATCGCCGCCGCCAGCTCGTCGACGTGCTCGCGCAGCAGCGCGCGCAGCGCGTGGAGGCGCTCGACGCGGCGCGGCAGCGGCGTGTCGCGCCAGGCGGGGAAGGCGGCCCTGGCCGCCTGCACGGCCCGGTCGACCGTGGCGCCGTCGGCGAGCAGCACCTGCGCGGCGGCCTCGCCGCGGGCGGGGTCGTAGACGTCGGCGCGGCGCTCGCCGCCGTCGGCGGCGCGCCCGTCGATCCAGTGCTCGATCGTCGTCATCGCGCCCCGATGCTACGCGCGCCGACCGCGCGCGCGGCGTCGCGCAGGGCCTCGGCCGCCGGGCGCCACGCGTAGCCGAGCTCGTCGCGCGCCTTGGCGATCGAGAACACGGCGGGCAGGCGGGCGAGGCGGACCTCGTCGAGCACCAGCAGCCGCGGCTCGCGGCCGACCGCGCTGGTCGCCCGGTCGGCCAGCCCGGCGGCGCCGCGCACGGCGCGGAACGGCACGCGCAGGCGCGGCGGCGGGTGGCCGTGCTCGGCCGCGACGATCTCGAAGACGTCGGCCAGCGCGACGTTGTCGCCGCCCAGCAGGTAGCGCTCGCCGGCGCGGCCGCGCTCGTGGGCCAGCAGGTGCCCGCGGGCCACGTCGCGCACGTCGACGACGTTGAGCGCGGTCGTGCCGACGTGCGCCCGCATCCGCCCGGCGGCGGCGTCGCGAACCATCTTGCCGGTCGGCGTCGGCCGCTCGTCGCCGGGGCCGACGGGCGTCGTCGGGTTGACGACCACGACGTCCTGGCCGGCCGCCGCGGCGTCGAGCGCGACGCGCTCGGAGCCGAGCTTGGAGCGCTTGTAGGCGACGCGCAGCTCCCACGCGGGCGGGTGGTCACGCTCGTCGGCGAGGCGGCCGGGCGCCGGCCCGCAGGTCGCGCACGAGCTCGTGTGCACGACGCGCCCGACGCCGGCGGCGCGGGCGGCGGCGAGCACCGCGCGCGTGCCCTCGACGTTGACCTCGACCATCCGCTCGTGGCCGGCGGCGCGCAGCGCGTCGGCGACGTGCGCGCCGATGAAGCCGGCCGCGCCCGTGACCAGCGCCCTCACCGCGCGGCCAGCGCGCGGGCGCCGAGCCCGCCGACGAGCCGCCCGGTGCGCGACAGCAGGTGACGGCTGGCCCGGCCGAGCACGTCGTCGAGCGCTCGCGCGAAGCGGTGCACGTCGGCCTCCTCGATGGTCAGCGGCGGCAGCGCCTTGACGACGCTCGAGTGGTGCGCGGCGACCTGGATCAGCATCCGGTGCTCGTGGAACAGCGGCACCGTGACGAGCTGGGCGAGCAGCCCCTGCTGGCGGCGCTCGACCGCGGCCCACAGCCGCCGTGCCGCGGCGCCCTCGGGCGGCCCCAGCTCGAGCGCCCACAGCAGCCCCTTGCCGCGCACCTCGCGGACGATCTCGTGGCGCTCGGCCAGCGGCCGCGTCAGCTCCGCCAGCAGCTCGCCCATCCGCGCGGCGCGCTCGACCAGCCCCTCGTCGTCGAGCACGCGCAGCGTCGCCAGGCCCGCCGCCGCCGCGAGGTCGCCGCCGCTGAACGTCGAGCCGTGCACGACGGCGCGCTCCATCGAGTCGAACACGGCGTCGCGCACACGCCGCGTCGTCAGCACGGCGCCGATCGGGACGAAGCCGCCGCTCAGCGCCTTGGCGAGCGTGACGAGGTCGGGCTCGACGCCCCAGTGCTCGAGCGCCAGGAAGCGCCCGGTGCGGCCGAGCCCGGTCTGCACCTCGTCGAGCGCGAGCAGCGCGCCGTGCTCGTGGCACAGCGCCTGCGCGCCGGCGAGGTAGCCGTCGGGCGGCAGGTTGACGCCCTTGCCCTGGATCGGCTCGACGAGGAACGCGGCGACGTCGCCCGCGCGCAGCGCCGCCCCGAGCGCGTCGAGGTCGCCGAACGGCACCGCGTCGGCGCCCGGCAGCAGCGGCCCGAAGCGCTCGCGGAACTCGGCGCCGCCGTTGAGCGCCAGCGCCCCCGTCGTCAGGCCGTGGAAGGCCTTGGTCGCGTAGAGCACGCGCGTGCGCCCGGTGGCCGCGCGCGCGAGCTTGATCGCCGCCTCGACCGACTCGGCGCCCGAGTTGGCGAAGACGACCGCGTCGAGGTGGGCGGGGGCGCGGGCCACGAGCTGCTCGGCGAGCACGCCCGGCAGCCAGCTCAGCCCCATCGCCGGCAGCGACGGCGTGTCGGCGTCGATCGCCTCGTGCAGCGCGCGCTTGACCTCGGGGTGGTTGCGGCCGAGCGCGAACGTCCCGAAGCCCGACTGCAGGTCGAGCCAGCGCCCGCCGCGATCGTCGATCAGGTACGCGCCCTCGCCGCGCACCCAGGTGCGGTCGAAGCCGAGCGTGCGCAGCACCCGCACGAACTGCGGGTTGACGTGCGCGTCCCAGAGCGCCGCAGCCTCGGCGTGACGGTCGAGCATGGGCGAGACGCTACTGCGCGCGTTCGGCTACGGTCGAGCGATGAGCGTCGTCGCGGTGACGGGAGCGGGCGGGACCCTCGGCCCCGCCGTGGTCGAGCGCCTGCGCGCCGCGGGCCACGAGCTCGACGCGCCCTCGCACGCCGAGGTCGACCTACTCGACCCGGCCGCGGCGGCGGCGTGGGCGGCACGGCTGGGGGAGGTCTCGGCGCTCGTGCACCTGGTTGGCGGCTGGCGCGGCGGCACGCCGATCGACGAGGAGCCCGAGGGCGACTGGGCGTGGCTCTGCGAGCGCCTGGTCGGCACCGTGCGCGTCGCGACGCGCGCCTTCCTGCCGGCGCTGCGCTCCTCCGGCGGGCGCTTCGTGCTCGTCTCCAGCCGCCTCGCCCAGGCGCCCAACGCCGAGAACGCCTCCTACGCGGCGGCGAAGGCAGCGGCCGAGGCGTGGACGCTCGCGCTCGCGCGCGACCTCGGCGAGCACGGCGGGACGGCCAACGTCGTCGTCGTCGGCGCGATCGGCGACGAGCGGCCGTCGTTCACGCCGGCGGCCGACGTCGCCGAGGCGATCGCGTTCCTGCTCTCCGAGCACGGCGCGCACGCCAACGGGCAGCGGATCGCGTTGCACGGGTGAAGGGCTTCGGCTCCGACAACCACGCGGGCGTCCTGCCCGAGGCGCTCGCGGCGATCGCGGCCGCCAACGACGGCCACGCGCCCTCCTACGGACACGACCCGATCACTGAGCGCGCGCAGGCGCGCTTCCGCGCCCTGCTCGGCGACGACGCGCGGGCGTTCTTCGTCTTCAACGGCAGCGGCGCGAACGTGCTCTCGCTGCGCGCCGTGCTGCGGCCGTGGGAGGGGGTGATCGTCGCGGAGACGGCCCACCTGAACACCGACGAGGGCGGCGCGCCCGAGGCGATCGCCGGCGTCAAGCTGCTGCCGGTCGCGACGCCCGACGGCAAGCTGACGCCCGAGCTGGTGCGCACGCGGCTGGTGCGCGTCGGCGACGAGCACGCCGTCCAGCCGCGCGTCGTGTCGATCACGCAGGCGACCGAGCTGGGCACCGTCTACGCGCCGGAGGAGATGCGCGCGCTGGCCGACCTCGCGCACGCCGAGGGCCTGCTGCTGCACGTCGACGGGGCGCGGATCGCCAACGCCGCCGCCTCGCTGGGGACGTCGCTGCGCGCGGTCACGACCGACGCCGGCGCCGACGTCGTCTCGTTCGGTGGCACGAAGGCCGGGCTGCTGCTCGGCGAGGCCGTCGTGCTGCTCGGCGACGCCGGCGGCGCGGCCGCCACGGCGATGCCGCACCTGCGCAAGCAGACGCTCCAGCTCGCGTCGAAGATGCGCTTCGTCGCCGCGCAGTTCGAGGCGCTGCTGTCCGAGGACGAGCTGTGGCGCCGCGCGACCGGCCACGCCAACGCGATGGCCGCGCGGCTGGCGGCGGCGGTCGCGGACGTGCCGGGCGTCGAGATCACGCAGGTCGTGCAGGCCAACGCGGTCTTCGCGATCCTGCCCGAGGGGGTCGCCGAGGCGCTGCGGGCCGAGTGGGCCTTCTACGACTGGGACGAGCGCCGGCGCGAGGTGCGCTGGATGTGCTCGTGGGACACGACGCCCGACGAGGTCGACGCGTTCGCGGCGGCCGTCGCCGAGGCGTGCAGTGGCGCCGCCGCCGGGGCCTCCCGACGGCGGACGGGCGGCGGCGGATGACGCTGCCCAAGCGCCTGCGCTCGCTCGTGCCCGACGGCGTGCGCGACGACCCGCGGCTGCGCGCGCTCGCCGTCGGCTCGGGGCTGATCCCGCCGCGGACGATGCACTCGGCCGGCGAGGCGGCGCTGCTCGCGCGGCTGGCGCGCGAGGCCACGCTCGTCGTCGAGATCGGCGTCTACGAGGGCTCGAGCGCGCTCGTGCTGGTCGAGGCGATGACGTCC
>DASZVK010000114.1:0-6590 GCA_035547175.1 Solirubrobacteraceae bacterium | reverse complement strand
GCAGGCCGCGCAGCCAGGGCCGCCGGTGCAGCGCACCGGAGGCCCTGGCCCGCAGCGACGGCGCTAGCCCTTGATCTGGGTCCAGCGCTGCTGCCACTCGGTGTAGTCGGTGCAGTTCTTCTGGCCGTTGCCGCAGTCCTTGACCGGCGTCTTCCAGAACTTGATCGACTTGAAGTACGACGCCGGCGCGTTGGCGTGGTACTGCGCGCAGCTGCCCTTCTGGATCTTGTCCATCTCGGCGCAGGCCTTCAGGTTGGCGGGCGTCTCGCCGAACGAGATCGCCTGCTGGGCCTGGACCTTGGGCGTCGAGACCCAGCGCATCCACAGGTAGGCGCAGTTGGGGTGCTTGGCGTGCGCCGAGAGCATCCACGTGTCGGCCCAGCCGGTCGCGCCCTCCTTGGGGATCGTGTCCTTGACCGCGACCTTGTCGGCCTGCAGCGTGATCGTCTGGTACGGCCACGACGCGCCGACGACGGCGTCGCCGTTCTTGAACAGGTCGATCTCGTCGGACGCCAGCGCCCAGTACTTCTTGATCAGCGGGCGCTGCTGCTTGAGCAGGTCCACCGCGGCCGTGAGCTGCTTCTCGGTCAGCTCGTAGGGGTCCTTGATGCCGAGCTTGGGCTGCGTCTTGGACAGGTACAGCGCCGCGTCGGCGATCTGGATCGGGTTGTCGGGGACGGTGACCTGGCCCTTGTACTTCGGGCTGTAGATCACCGACCAGCTCGTCGGCGCCTTCTTGAGCGCCTTCGTGCTGTAGAGCAGCGTGTTCGGGCCCCACTGCAGCGAGACGCCGTAGTGCTTGCCGCCGACCGTGTTGTGCGCGGGCGACTTGAGCTGCGGGATGAAGTCCTTCCAGCCCGGGATCAGGTCGACGTTGACGGGCCGCACGTCGCCGCCCGCGATCAGGCGCAGGCTCGCGTCGCCGGACGCCGAGACCATGTCGTACTGGCTGCCGCCGCCCTGGCGCATCAGCGTGACCATCTCGTCCGACGAGCCCGCGTACTTGGCGTGGACCACGCAGCCGGTCTGCTTGGTGAACGGCTTGACCCACTGCGGCTGGGTGTAGCCCTCCCAGGCGACCAGGTTGAGCGTCCCCTCGCCCTTGCCGATCTTGGCCGGCAGGCCCGAGGCGCCGATCGCCGTCCCGCCGCCGAGCGCGGCGAGCAGGCAGGCCAGCGCGCCGGAGCCCAGCGCGACGAATGCCTTCTTCACTGCCCATCACCTCCTGATGGATCGATCGCGGCCGCGTGCTCGGGCCGCCATGCCAGGCGCACGGGCGCGCCCACTCGGGCCAGCTCGTGCGCCCCGGTGTCTGCGTTCTGCCGCGCGACGACGAGCGAGCCCCCGGCCCGCAGGTCGACGACGTAGCGGGTGACCGAGCCGAGGTAGACCACCTCGCGGACCGTCCCGTCCTCCTCCACGAGCCCGTCGGCGGCGCGCTCGCCGCCGGCCAGCAGCGCGATCTTCTCGGGGCGCACCGTGACGGCCCGACCGGCGCGCTCGAGCACGTTGGACGTGCCCACGAAGCCGGCGACGAACGCGTTCGCCGGGTGCTCGTAGACCTCGAACGGCGTACCGACCTGCTCGAGCCGGCCCTGCGAGAACACGCCGATGCGGTCGCTCATGCCGAGCGCCTCGTCCTGGTCGTGGGTGACGTAGACGAACGTGATCCCGAGCTCGGACTGGATCCGCTTGAGCTCGAGCTGCATCTCCTGGCGCAGCTTGAGGTCCAGCGCGCCGAGCGGCTCGTCGAGCAGCAGCACCTTCGGGCGGTTGACGAGCGCGCGGGCGAGCGCGACCCGCTGGCGCTGGCCGCCGGAGAGCTGCACGGGCCGGCGGTCGCCGACCCCGGGCAGGCGGACCATCTCGAGCGCCTGCGCGACGCGCGTCGCGCGCTCGGCCCGGGCGACACCGCGCACGCGCAGGCCGTAGCCGACGTTGTCGGCGACGCTCATGTGCGGGAACAGCGCGTAGTCCTGGAAGACGGTGTTGACGTCGCGCTCGTAGGGAGGGCGGCGCGTGACGTCGGCGCCGTCGAGCTCGACCGCGCCCGCGTCGGGGCGCTCGAAGCCGGCGATCAGCCGCAGCGTCGTGGTCTTGCCCGAGCCCGAGGGCCCGAGCAGCGTGAAGAACTCACCCTCGGCGATCTCCAGGTCGAGGCGCTCGAGGGCGACCACGTCGCCATAGGACTTGCGCAGGTCGGTCAGGCGCACGGCCGCCATCGCCGGGCAACCTACGCGGTGGAAGGCGTGATTGCCAGACCATCGCGGCGCCGCGGAGCGGTCGCGCGGGTGCGGCTGCCCGCACCGCGCGCTCGCCGGTTGGCTCCATGGCTCGGGCGGCGCCCGTCGCGCAGGGTGTGCGCCGATGAGCGCCACCGGCACCCACGACGCCTCGGACCTGCGCGCCGCCGTCCGCGGCGCGGTCCACGTCCCCGGCGACGCCGGCTACGACGCCGCCCGGGCCGTCTTCAACCTCGCCGTCGACCAGCGCCCGGCCGTCGTCGTCGAAGCCCGCGACGCCCGCGACGTGGCCGCCGCGGTGCGCCACGCGGCCGCCGGCGGCCTCGCCGTCGGGGCCCAGGCGGGCGGCCATGGCGCCACCGGCGACCTGGCCGGCACCGTGCTCGTGCGCACGGACGCGATGCGCTCGATCACGATCGACCTGGCCCGCGAGACCGCGCGCGTCGGCGCCGGCGTGCGCTGGGGCGAGCTGATGGCGCTCGCCGGCGAGCACGGGCTGATCGGGACGTGCGGCAGCTCGCCCGACGTCGGCGTCGTCGGCTTCGTGCTCGGCGGCGGGCTGAGCTGGTTCGGGCGCCGCCACGGCTACGCCGCCCGGCACGCGATCGAGTTCGAGCTCGTCGGCCCCGACGGCGAGGTCGCCGCGGTCAACTCGGCGAGCGACCCGGAGCTGCTCTGGGCGCTGCGCGGAGGCGGCGGCAACTTCGGCATCGTCACCGCCGTCGAGGTCCAGCTGCACCGCGCGAGCGCCCTCTACGGCGGGCAGCTCGCGTTCCCGGGCGAGCGCGCGGCCGACGTGCTGCGCGCGTTCGCCGCCGCGACCGCGACGGCCTCGACGGACTCGTCGCTGACCGTCTCGCTGACGAACGTGCCGCCGCTGCCCGGCGTGCCGCAGGCGCTGCGCGGCCGCATGATCGTCCACGTCGGCCTCGTCCACGTCGGCACGGCCGCGGAGGCCGAGGCGCTGCTGCGGCCGATCCGCGCGGCCGGCGGCGAGCCGCTCGCCGATCTCATGCGACCGCTGGCCGCCGCCGACGTCGGCGGCGTCGCGATGGACCCCGGGGAGCCGCTGCCGAGCCGCATGGCCGCCACCGCGATCGACCGCCTCGACGGCGACGCGATCGCGGCGATCCTCGCCGCCGGCGGCCCCGGCTCGCCGCTGACCAGCGTCCAGGTCCGCCATCTCGGCGGCGCGCTGGCCAGGCGCGACATGGGCGCCGGCGCCTGCGGCCACCTCGCCGCCGAGTTCCTGGTCTGCGGCTTCGGCGCGCTCGCCGCGCCCGAGCTGGCGGCGCCGATCGCGGCGAGCCTCGACCGCCTGCGCGAGGCGTTCGCGCCGCGCCGCGTCGGCCGCCTGCCGCTGACGTTCCTCGGCGCCGGCGACGACCCGGCGCTCGCCTGGGGCGACGTCCACGCCTGCCTGGCCGACGTCAAGGCCCGCCGCGACCCGGACGGGGTCTTCCGCGGCAACCACGCGATCTGAGGCCGCGCCCGTCCCGCCGCCGCGACGCTTCCGGAGCGATCTAGGGCGCGACGGGCCCGAACGACGGCGGCGGCACGCGATGGCGCGTCGCCGCCTCGTAGGCCGAGGCGATCCGCAGGACCACGTCCTCACGGCCAGGCTCGGCGCGGAAGACGAGCGAGAACGGCAGGCCCGGCGGCTCGAGCGCGGTCGGCGAGCTCGCGGGCACGCTCACGTAGCGGGTGCGGTCGGGGCTCAGCGCGAAGCTCGCGTCGTACGCCGTCGTCACCCAGCCGGCCGGGACGAGCACCTCCGTCACGCCGGCGTTCGGCCCGTACTCGGCCTCGGCGCGCAGGCGATTGACCATGCCGGGCTCGGGCGCGCCGCCGATCCTGCCGGGAGGCAGCTGCATGTGCAGGCGGACGAGCGCGTCGAGGCGGTTCTCCAGCATCACCATCATGTCGACCCGGCGCAGCAGCTCGCGGAGCATGATCCGCTCGTCGAGCGGCTGGCGACCGCCGAGCGGCGCGCGAGGGTCGTCGACCTCGGCCCAGTTGGCGAAGCTCGCGCGCTGGTCGTCGCCCCAGAACTTCGAGCGGGCGTTGAGCGCCGGCCAGTCGCGCAGCGTCTCGGCGATGCCGAGCTCGTCCCAGTCGGCGGCGCGTCGCGTCAGGTACTGCTGGAGGTGGTAGCGGAACTGCGGCGAGCGATCGAGCTGCTGGACGGTCGCCACGTCGAGGCCGGCCGGCGGCTCGATGCGGCCCTCGGCCAGCTCGACCATGTAGTCGATCGGCGCCAGCCTGCCGCCGCCGAAGGTCCTGCCCGGTGCGAACTCGGTCGGCACGATCGCCGCCGCGAACTCCGGGAACAGCGGCTCCCCGTCGGGCGTCAGCCGGAACAGCAGGTCCGGCATCAGCAGCGGCACCAGCCGCGCCAGCGCGCGGCGGAAGTCGACGGTCATCTGCTCGACGCCGGGGTCCGGCGTCCACAGCGGGTGCGCCGACTCGACGAGCGTCGCCCCGAGCGCGTCGCCGAGGACGGCCTTGATCTCGCGCGCGGCGGCGAGCGAGATCGGCTCGGTCGCCTTCGTGTCGGGCAGCGGCAGCATCGACTCCCTGACGATCCCGATGCGCAGGCCGGCCAGCGATCCGCGCTCGCCCGGCATCCGCGCGTGCTCCGCGTAGCTCGTGGCGAGGATCGACGGGCGCGGCACCGTCGTGTACGGGTCGCGCGGGTCGTAGTAGCCGTCGTCCGGGTCGCGCAGTGCGTCGAGGACGGTCGCGCAGTCGGCGATCGTCCGGCAGATGATCCCGGCGCGGTCGACGTGCGGATCGGCGCCGATGCCGCCGCCGTGGAAGCCGAGCATCGCCTTGTGCGGCAGGATCAGCGCGACCGCGTTGTGGTTCGCGGGCCCGCGACAGGATGCGCGCGTCTCCTCGCCGATGCTCGCCATGACGAGGTTGGCCCCGACCGACGAGCCCGAGCCGGAGCTCGAGCCGAACGAGGCGGCCCGCGTGGTGTCGTACGGGTTGGCCGGGTTGCCGGCCCACGTGCTGCGCTGGTAGCCGAGCGTCGACGGCAGCACGGCCGACGGCTCGTGCGGCCCGTCGGGGTACGGGACGCGGCCGTTGTACTCCGTGCAGACGGCCTTGGCGAAGATGATCGCGCCCCTGCGACGCAGCCGTTCGACCAGCGTGTGGTCGCGGGCCGGGAAGTCGACGTCGTAGCGTGCGTCCGCGCCGCAGGTGGAGCGCATGTCCCGCGTGTCGAAGGCGTCCTTGAACGAGAACACGACGCCGTAGACCGGCATCCGCTCGAGGTCGGGGTCGCGGCCGTAGGTCGCGTCGAGCTCGGCGGCCTGCTCGAGCGCGTCGGGCTGGCGCCGGAGGACCTCGCAGACGGCCGGCGCGCCCGGCGGCAGCGGCCCCTCGGACGGATGCCGGTCGAGCTCGCCCGGGCAGACGACCGAGCGCTCGCCGCGGATGTTGAGCGTCGCCAGGGCGTTGAGCTGGCCGCCGTGGGGGACCCCGGCGACCATCCCGAACTGCTGGGCGACCTCGGGATCGGACGCCGTCGCCTCCATCCGGCCGAGCTCGAGCGGCGGTCCCTGGTAGCGGTCGAGGTCGGGCAGCAGCTCGGAGGCCGCCAGGGTGCGGGTCGGGAAGCGGAGCGGGGCGCCGCCGCGCGTCGTCCCGGCCGCCTCGGGGACGTCGGCGCCGTCCCGGGTGACGAGCACGCTGGCGACGCCGTTGTAGGCGCGAACGCGCTCGAGGTACTGGTGGACGACGTCGACGCAGGTCGTCCGCCCTTCGCGGATCGCCCGGTGCAGGTCGGCGATCGTCGCCTCCTCGACCCGGAAGCGCTCCGTGCCGATCTCGATCGACATGCATACATCATATATTTTGTGCCTGTGCCGCTGCGCTCGCCTACACGACCGCGCGCAGGTGGCGGAAGGGACGGCCGTCGCGCAGCTCGCGGACGACCTCCTGCGCCAGCGAGTCGCCGTCGACGCGGCGGCCCTCGGTGACGGCCGTGACGTGGACGCGCTTGCGCTGGATCAGGCGCGCCATCGTCTCGTCGATCGTCGCGGCGGCCAGCAGGTACCACGCCGTGACCGCGTCGCGCTGGCCGATCCGGTGGCAGCGGTCCTCGGCCTGGTCGTGCATCGCCGGCGTCCACTCGAGCTCCAGGAAGCAGACGTTCGACGCGCGCGTCAGCGTGATCCCCTGGCCCGCGACGCGCGTCGCGCAGACGATCAGCTGCGGGCCGTCGGGTCGCTGGAAGGCGCGCACCGCCCGCTCGCGCGCGCGGACGTCGTCGGCGCCGAGCAGGTGCAGCGCGCCGGGGAAGCGCTCGACGACCGCCTCCTGGACCTCGCGGTGGCG